>NZ_JBQFTP010000006.1:0-270268 GCF_056538705.1 Ruegeria sp. BF12
CAGTCTCTCCTGAGCGTCTCAACCGTCTCTCCGGCCCGTCCCACCGTCTCCCCGGTGCGCCCCCAGCGCCTCAGCAGCGCCGGTGAAGGGGGTTCTAAGGATAACCGCATACCTCCGCAACCGAAAAATGACGTCTTGAACGATTTTTTTGCATTTTCCTAATTAG
Source organism: Ruegeria sp. BF12 (assembly GCF_056538705.1). Taxonomy (NCBI): domain Bacteria; kingdom Pseudomonadati; phylum Pseudomonadota; class Alphaproteobacteria; order Rhodobacterales; family Roseobacteraceae; genus Ruegeria; species Ruegeria sp. BF12. Next base: position 167 of record NZ_JBQFTP010000006.1, read on the forward strand.
TTTAATGATTTCAAACAATTAAATAAGACCGATGACCACTTAGAAGCTCCAATTAGACCGCTCTCGGCCGAGGGCGCCTTTACCCTTACTGCGTCGCATTCAAGCCCCACGCTATATATAGTCCAACGCCCGCACTCGACCACAAGACTCAACCGAGTCGTCATTATCCCAATGAGTCGGATTTTGGGAAATTTCCGGTTCCGAGACGTGATTCAGGTTCACAGAGAAGACATCTCGTAACCCCGACTCTTGCGCATTCGCGCAGGATGCTGTGAGGTCGCCAATTAGAGATGCCCAGGCTTACCGCAATATGATATCCAAACACGCTGACACTTTTCCTCGCATTAGCACCGTTGGTTTTGACGGCCTTCTGATTTCCTTCGCCGATACGATGGCCGAACCGTCGAACCGTGCGGCGCTGGCTTTTCGCGGTGCAATCGATTCAGCCTCGTGGGACGGCATTCTCGAAACCTCCGCATCTCTGGCATCGGCCTATGTCCGGTTCGACCCGGACAAGTTAACCCACGCCGAGATCCGGGATCGCGTGCAGCGCCTATTGAAGCAACAAGACTGGTTTGAGGCATCACTGCCCTTGGGCCGCAGACTGTGGCGCGTCCCTACGGTTTATGGCGGTGAACTTGCGCCGCAACTGGATGAGGCCGCGGCAGCCGCAGGACTGGACCCGGCCGAGGCTGTAAGGCGCCTCGGTGAAACGAGGGTTCGCGTATTGACCATCGGCTTTGCGCCCGGTCAGCCGTATCTTGGCCCGCTTGGGCCGGAGTTCAACATTCCGCGGCTGAAGGAACTGACACCGATGGTGCCCGAGGGGGCTTTGGTTTTGGCCATTTCTCAATTCGTGCTGTTCTCGGGGCCCACGCCGACCGGATGGCGGCACGTGGGCCAAACGGCTTTTCGCTGTTTCCGTCCCGAGGCAGCGCAGAGTTTCGCGTTAAGACCGGGCGACGAGATGCAATTCCTGTCAGTGTCCCGCGACGAGTTGGAAGCCATCCGTGCCAATGACGCGGACGGATCAGGTGGGGCCACCTGCGAGGAGATCGTGTGATGAGCTTGATCGTCCACCGCATCGGTCCGGCTTGCACGATACAGGATCAGGGGCGCACCGGATATCTGGATCAAGGGCTTTCCCGTTCCGGGGCTGCAGATCTGCTCGCCTTGCATGAAGGCGCGGCGTTGTTGGGTCAAAGCCCCGAGCTTGCGGCGCTGGAGATGGCGGGCCTGGGTGGGGAGTTCGAGGCGACGCAACCGACGGGCATTGCCCTGACCGGCGCGACGATGCAGGCCAGCATTGACGGATCGCCAGTCGTTTGGAATGCGTCTCACCATATGGAAGCGGGGCAGCGGTTGACGATTGGCGCTGCGACGCGCGGGAACTATGGCTACCTGCATGTAGGCGGCGGAATTGCCTCGGAAGAATTCCTGGGGTCACGCTCGGCGCATTTGACGGCCAAAATTGGTCAGGCCGTTCAGGCCGGAGATACTTTGCCCGCCCACGGTGAACCCTGCACAACCGCCATGAAGCTTCCGCCCGATGACCGGTTTTCCGGCGGTGTTCTGCGTGTGGTCGCCAGCTTTCAGACCCCATTGTTCGACACGGACACTCTGAACCGCTTTACCCAGACCGAATTTCAGCGCGGCAGCAGAGCCAACCGAATGGGGATGCAGCTGGATAGTGATGGGAAAGGGTTCGCGGCCAAAGGGCAGCTGAACATATTGTCCGAAGTCATCACCCCTGGGGACATACAGATGACAGGCACAGGGAACCCGTTCATCCTGTTACCCGAATGCCAGACCACCGGCGGGTATCCTCGCATCGCGACCGTCCTGCCCTGCGACCTGCCGCGGGCGGCGCAGACACCGGTCGGCGTAAATGTCAGATTTCAGTTCGTGCCACTGGACGAAGCCACTGTGCTGCAAGCCGCCTACAAGGCAGAGCTGGCCAAGTTGCCCACGCGGATCGAACCATTGGTCCGTGACCCGCATGACATCCCGGACCTGTTGTCCTACCAATTGATAAGCGGAATGATCTCTGCCGCCGACTAAGGAGAGTTGCCGATGCCAAGCGTCGATCTGAATGCCGATATGGGAGAGAGCTTTGGCCCCTGGAATATGGGCGATGACGAAAGCCTGCTGAAGATCATCACTTCGGCCAATATCGCGTGCGGTTTCCACGCAGGGGACCCGGACGTCATGGCAAAGACAATGACTCTGGCCGCTGACAACGGTGTCGGCATAGGGGCACATCCCGGATTTCCAGACCTGCAGGGCTTTGGCCGGCGCAACATGAAAGTGCCGCACAATAGCCTGCGCAATCTCGTGCGTTATCAACTGGGCGCAGCCCAAGGTATGGCGGCAGCCGTCGGTACGAATTTACGGCATCTGAAACTGCATGGGGCGCTGGCTAATATGTGCTCGGTCGACATTGATATGGCGCGGGCCTGTTACCAGGGCGCTTTGGATGTCGACCCGGATATCATCATCATGGTTTTGGCTGTCACCAAACAGGAAGCGGCCGTACGCGACCTGGGATGCAAATGGGTCGGAGAGATTTTTGCCGACCGCGCCTATAACGACGACGGCACTCTGGTAGACCGCAGCCTGCCCGGCGCAATCATCCACGACCCGGAAGTCGCCGGACCCCGCATCCTGAACATGGTGCGAGAAGGCGCCATCATCACCGAAAGTGGGCAACGGCTGGACACATCCATCGACACAATTTGCCTTCACGGCGATGGCCCCACTGCAGTTCAAATTGCCCGTTCGGTCCGGGAGAACCTGATTGACGGCGGTGTCGAAGTGACAAAATTCACCCGTTAGACAGGCAATCGTAAGCTCAACGACCCACTTTCTTACTGTTGCCTGCACGGGATTCAGCCCCTAGCATGCCTGCAAGTGCATGTTCTGAATACCACAATTCCAAGCAACGCCATGCCGGATTGGTATGGGCAAGGAGGTTGGCCAATGTCTTTTGATCTGAAGTCTTACGAACCGCGCGGTGACAAGAAGAACTCGGAATTCTTCAACGAATACCTGCCGATGATCTATGAACGCCGCAACAGTTCGGGCGTGGCCGAACAGGTCGGCCCCATGAGGGCGATCGTGATACAGGTCGAGGCGGATGCGGTGTTCGACACCCTGCTCGAGCTTTATGTCATGACGCCCTATCGCCATACAGCCAGCTATCTGGGGCAGACCCACAGGTTTTCGGTGCTGCACTCACATGCCGACTATCCGGCAATGATCGTGATGGCACCGCTGAGCCCGACATTCGAGGACTTTATCCCTCGCATCAACCGCATGTACCCGCTGGCTCGAAACACGCCCCAGACCCGATATGTTGGAGAGGTGTTTGGCGCCAGGGACCTGAACACCCTCAGCAAAACGCTGGAAGATCAAAACATCCGGTTCGAGTATAAGGGCGACACTGAGAATCCATTCTACACGATGGAAGGGTTTCGCTTTACCACGCCGTCGGATTTCACGTGTAACCGGGTCGGCTATTCGACGCTGGACTTCAACGACCCCGATAGTTTGGGCCTTGGAGACCGGGTATTGTTGAGCGACGACGAACAGGCACGGCTGGATCAGGCGGCGGCGTTTGGGGCGGACAGCAAGATCGCACCCTTAATGCTGGGGATCGACCATCTGGCCACGCGGATTCTGGCGGGCGAGCGTGAGGACGCGATCCTCGAATTCCTGACAATGGTTCCTTATTATTTCTGGGGCGCGTACAACATCTTCGACATGAACTCGTCGACCAATGTGAACCGGAACGCGAATGTGGATGACGACAAGAAATCCCCTGCCAAGGTCTTCACCGCCAACAACACCCCATCCTTTGTGAACTCATTCGAACAGCTGCCCATGCCGACCGAGGATTTCGTGCGGAACTTTGGGCGCCGCCTGCATCATATGGCCGTCGAGATCCAGGACGGCGATCATGGCGCGGGCGAAAAGAACGTCGATTTCGTGGTCAACACGCTTAAGGACAAGGGCGTGCCGTTCCTGGCCCACGTGGTGGGTGAATGTAAGGACGACCCGAACCTCAAGCAGATTTTCTCGAAACACTCGAAATACACCCTGCTGATCACCGAGTATATCGAACGCTGCCACCACTATGACGGGTTCTTCACCAAGGACAACGTGGCGGCCCTGACTGCTGCGGCGGGTCAGGACGAACAGTACGAACACGGCCACGTCTTTGATTAAAAAAGGCTGCGAGTTGCCTCGCAGCCCAGATCCGTTCAGGAGAGTATGTCGAGCCTTATGACGGCCCGATCATGAAACAAGTGACGTTCCGGGCCTGAAGCCGGCGACAGGCCAGATCGGCCTGTTCACGGGTCATGCCCTGGAACGTCGCATCAAAGCCGCGCGAGCTTTGGTTCACCTTGCGCAGCGTGCCTTCCAGAGTGGTCATTTCCGATAGCGCGGTTTTCAGCAAAACCTTTTCCGCCTCATATCGGGTGGTATAGCGGCCCACATTGACGCCCCAGAGGCGTCCGCCTGATGTGGACAGTCGGGTTACAATCTCTTGTTCCGGCTCTGGTTGCGCTGCCGGGTCGGTTGAGGCCAGAACCAGGTCTTCCGGGCGTGCAGCCGGACGCGGTGCGTCCCCGTCGCCAGCCGGTTGGATGTCGGCGGCCGCAATGGCTGCGGCGATTCCATTCTGAATACGAGCACCGTTCTTGGCGGCGGTTTCCGCCACCGTGCCTGCCACCTGAACAGCTGCTCCCGGCCCGGGGCGTAGGACCGGCCGCAGGCTGTTCTTCGGTGCGCCGACCAGACTCGCGACTTTTACTGCGTCGCCCAGCCCTACATTTCCGGCATATGCCGGGCGCGCGGGTTTACGGATTGGCGCGCGCGACGGGGCGCGGCGGAATCCCATGTCCAGCAACTCTGCCACTTTGGCGTTGCGAGACGCACCGGATTGCCCGCCAAAAACCGTGGCGATGATGCGTTCGTCCTTACGCTTGGCCGATGCAACCAGGTTAAAGCCAGCGGCCCGCGTGTATCCGGTTTTGATTCCGTCCGCACCTTTGTAGGCAGCCAGAAGGCGACGATTTGTGTTGGGGACCGTCTTTATCCCTGCATGAGTCGATTGGCGCGAAAACAGGTTGTAATACTGCGGGTAATCATAAAGCAGATGCCGCCCCAGCGTGGTCATGTCCCGCGCGGTGGACAAATGGCCGGACTCGGTCAAGCCATGTGCGTTCTTGAAGGTCGTGCGGCTCATGCCCATTGCCTTGGCGGTACGTGTCATGCGGCGGGCGAATGCGGCCTCGGACCCGCTGATTGCAATCCCGATGGCCGTTGCCGCGTCATTTGCGGACTTCACCGCAGCCGCGCGGATCAGATAGCGGAACGCAATCGTCTGCCCGGTACGCAAGCCTAGTTTCGAGGGGGGTTCGGACGACGCCTTTTTTGTGATTCGAACCGGAGTGTCCAAGGTGATCTCGCCATTCCGCACCGCTTCGAACGCGATGTAGAGCGTCATCATCTTGGTCAGTGATGCCGGATGCAGCCTTGTGTCTGCGTTGCGCGAATGCAGAACCTCTCCGGTTCGTGCGTCGATGACCATCGCCGCATATGGTGCTGCTATCCCTTGCAACGGCGCAAAGGAGAGCAGCCACAAGAATGCTATAAGAAATAAGCCCATTCGGGCCGGAACTGTCCGCCGAACCTGCACGATCTTTGCCTCTGTCTACCTCTGGCCGCCGGGTTTTCCCGGTCAGCACCAATTTTGTTTTATTACCCTCAACGGTATCACAGAGACCCAATGAAATAAACCGAAAGCGTTCAATTTCGCTGTTTCGTTATTCCCCGCGCCGGACACCACATATGGGCCACAGGGCGCGGCGAACCACTAAATCCACAGGGTCGGCGCGCGGAAATCCCTGACCTCAAGTCGTTTTTCAAAAACTGCGGCCAATTGGCAACATCAACTCAGGCGCTGAACATACTCCGCCAGATCGCCCAAATCTCGAAGCTCTTTATAGCGTGGATGACCCGCCGGTATTTCGGCCTTCTCGATTTCCCAGACCAGCCCGTGCGGAACATAGACGCCCCAACACCCGGCCTGAATCGGGGCAACCACGTCGGATCGCATCGAATTGCCCACCATCATTGCAGTTTCCGGCCCCTCACCATGTCGCGCAAAGATATCGCGGTAGGTTTGTTCCGATTTCTCGGACACGATCTCGACCTCATCAAACAGATCGCCAAGGCCGGACTGCGCCAGCTTTCTTTCCTGATCGATCAGATCTCCCTTGGTGATCAGAATCACCCGATGCGTTTCCGCCACCGCCTCAACGGCGTCTCGCGCGTGCGGCAAAAGTTCAATCGGATGGGCCAGCATGTCCTGTCCGGCCTCGATCAATTGACGGATAACCGAGGATGGAACCCGGTCTTCGGTCACTTCGATCGCGGTTTCGATCATCGACAGAGTGAACCCTTTGATTCCGTACCCGTAGTGCCGAATATTGCGCTTTTCCGCCGCCAACAGCCGGTCCATCAGGTGGTCGCGATCGGCGTGATCAGCCAGCAATTCGGCGAAATGCGCTTGTGTCAGCTGGAAAAACCGTTCGTTATGCCATAAGGTATCATCCGCATCGAACCCAACCGTGGTCAGCGTTTTTTCCATTTCGATTACGTCCTGCTGGCTCTTTTCTCTGACCCCCTGCACGTTATATAACCGACCAGACAAACCGAAGCCTGAATCGGACAAAGGCGCGCAATGACTGAATACCAATGGATGATGTCTGACAAACCGGACGACGACGGTGACCCGTCGCTGTTGGTGCAGACGCGCCCCAAGACCAAGCGCCCGCCTTTGTACAAAGTGCTGCTGCTGAATGACGATTACACCCCAATGGAATTCGTGGTGCATGTGTTGGAGCGGTTCTTTGGCATGACCCATGCCGAGGCGTTTGAGATTATGCTGACTGTCCATAAAAAGGGCGTAGCCGTCGTAGGCGTCTTTAGCCACGAGATTGCCGAGACCAAAGTGGGCCAGGTCATGGATTTCGCCCGCAGACACCAGCACCCCCTGCAATGCACAATGGAACGTGAAGAGTAAGGTCATTGCGACCCTCTCTTGCGAAATTGCCGATGTCCCCTCGCCTAGACCTTGCCTTGCAAAGCGGCCTTGAGCTGTCGCAGCCACTGACCGTTTTGGGGCCGACGCTGGCCAGTGAACTGTCAACATTGCCACACGACACGCAGGTGGTGCAGCCGTTTAAGCCGTTTCACGACCACTTTGCCCAACAGGGTTTTGCGGCCACGCCGGAATCTCATGAGCCTTGTCAGGATGCCATCGTGATCCTACCTCGCGCCAAGGCTCTGGCGCGGAGCATGGTGTATCAGGCCTGTCAACGTGCAAGCGGGCAGATCATTATCGACGGGGCCAAAACCGATGGGGTGGACAGCCTGCTGAAAGACATCCGCAAACGCGTCGATGTCGAAGGGCCCATTGCCAAGGCGCATGGCAAGATCTTCTGGTTCCGATCCGCACCCGAAGCGTTTGCCGACTGGTCCGCGCCCGAAGTGCAGACCGTCGACGGATTTCGCACCGCGCCCGGTGTATTTTCTGCTGATGGAATCGATCCGGCTTCGGCGCTGTTGCTGAAATCACTGCCCGACAAGCTGGGTGCCCGGATCGCCGATCTGGGCGCAGGCTGGGGGTATCTGTCGGCCGGAGTGCTCAAGATAGCCAACCCACGCACACTGCACTTGGTCGAGGCTGACCACATCGCCCTGACCTGCGCACGCGCCAATCTGGCCGATACCTGTGCTCAGTTTCACTGGGCCGACGCCATTACCTGGACCGCGCCGGAACCGCTGGACACGGTGATCATGAACCCACCGTTTCATACCTCGCGCGCTGCCGACCCGGAATTGGGTCAGGGCTTTATCAAATCCGCCGCTCGAAACCTGACCCGCAGCGGCAACCTGTGGATGGTTGCTAACCGGCACCTGCCCTACGAGGTCACGCTGACCGAGAATTTTGCACAGGTTCACGAAGCGTCCGGCGACAATCGGTTCAAGGTGTTTCACGCCTCTCGCCCTCGACGGTGATCCCGGTTAATCTGCACCGCAAATCAGGAGGCAACGCATGTCCTTTTCCATCGCCGGCAAGACAGCCATCGTCACAGGCAGCGCCAACGGCGTCGGACTGGCAATCGGGCGCCATTTCGCGGAGGCAGGAGCCAACGTCATGTTCGCCGACATGGATGAAAAACGGCTGGCCGAAGAACTGGGCGAACAGGCGGACGACAGCAATATCAGGTTCTTCGCTGGCGATCTGCGGGAAAAGCTGACCATTGCGAACCTGCTGTCAGCTACGCTTGATGCCTTTGATCAGGTAGATATTTTGATCAATGGCGCACGACAGGTGATCCCGTCCGATCCGCTGGACACCGAGGATGACTCGGTCCGTTCGTTGCTTAACCAGAACCTAATGCCCGCCCTGCGTCTAAGCCAGGCGGTCGCCAAACGAATGATCAAACAGGCAGGTGACGATGACGAAGGCCCCGCCGGATCAATCATCAATTTGTCCTCGATTGCTGCGCGGCGTACGCACCCAGACCTGATGGCCTATTCCGTGTCCACGGCGGCACTGGATCAATTGACCCGATCGCTGGCAGTGGCTTTGGCCCCTAACCGAATTCGCGTCAACTCCATCGCGCTTGGATCGGTGATGAGTGCCTCGCTGCAGTCCACCTTGAAAGAGAACCGAGATTTTCGGGACGATATCGAAAAACACACACCACTCGCCCGGATCGCGGCTCCGAATGAACTGACCGAAACGGCGCAGTTCCTGGCCTCGGACGCCGCCGGGTTCATCACTGGCCAAATCCTGACAATTGACGGCGGCCGCACCCTGCTGGACCCCGTTGCAGCCCCTGCACACTAATCCCCATGTTTGATTCAGAAAAAGCAACCGCCGCCACCTGGTTCCGCCAATTGCGCGACGAAATCGTCACCGCCTTCGAGGCGCTTGAAGATACCCACAACACCGGGCCCTTCGCGGATGCCAAGCCCGGGCGGTTTGAGGTCAAGGAGACCAAACGCCAATCGGATGACGGCTCCGATGCGGGCGGCGGATTGATGTCTGTGATGCGCGGCGGACGGGTATTCGAAAAGGTCGGCGTCAATGTCTCGACCGTTTTCGGAACTCTTGGCGAACGCGCGCAGCATGCCATGGCGGCGCGCAAGGGTATCCCGGGGATGACGGAAGATCCGCGTTTCTGGGCCTCGGGCATTTCCCTTGTTGCGCATATGCGTAACCCGCATGTTCCAGCCGTTCACATGAATACCCGCATGTTCTGGACACCGCACGCATGGTGGTTCGGTGGTGGTTCAGATCTGAACCCGTGCATCGAATATGATGAGGACACGGCGCATTTCCACGCCACCCAAAAGGCGCATCTGGACCCGCATGGGTTAGGTCATTACCCCCGCCTGAAGGACTGGGCAGACGAGTACTTCTATATCCCGCACCGAAAGCGCGCCCGTGGCGTCGGCGGGATCTTTATGGATGACTATTGCACCGGAGACTGGGCAGCGGATTTCGCGCTGACTCAGGATATCGGCCGCGCGTTTCTGCCGGCCTTCCTGCCACTGGTCGAAAAACGCCGGGTGCAGGGCTTTGGAGAGGCCGAGAAAGACACGCAACTGGTGCACCGGGGCCTGTATGCGGAATACAACCTCGTTTACGATCGGGGCACGAAATTCGGGCTGGAAACCGGCCATGATCCGGATGCTGTACTGATGAGCCTGCCGCCATTGGCCAAATGGGTCTGATGACTTACCGGAAGCCAAAGTCCATGAAATTGTCCCAGCAATAACCTTGAGCGGACCCCGCAGACATGTTCTCGCCCACGCGTTTCACGGTGACCGAATAGCCCGGAGTGGTATCGACCCCTTCGGGCGGAGTTAAAGAGAACTGCACTGTGCGGGTCTGTTTTTCATAGGCACGGGTGATATAGATGCGCTGCGTTGCCTTGGTCCTGAGCGTGCGAATGGCAAAGTCGCCAATACCACACCAATAGGAAACCGGAGCGGACGACCCGCTAACAGAGACTTGGTAATCCCCATTTTTCAGTGGCGTGACGGTGGTTTGAAAAGCCGGATAAACACCAACACCAAACCCGATTCCCTGCGCGAATCCCGGCCACAGCATCACTGTTGCCACGGCGGCCATTTTCAAAACTCGCATAGTCGCAATACCCATTTTTTAAACAGAACTATCCAAAGATCATAGTCGGCCATTGGGCTGAGTAAAGCCGGGGCACATCGGTCTTGGATTTGACCATCAACGCCCCAGACTGTACCCACACGGCCAAAAAAGTATATTTCCGGGCAACAAGAAACTAAAATCCAGAGCTGTACTAGGCAGGGGATTGTATTGAGCAAAGCGTTTCCTAAAGACTGGTTTGACATCCCGCCCGAAAAATACGCGGATTTCGGTGCCATGTTCTATTTGGCGGGTCTGACCAAAGCCCATCAGAAACGCAGTCTCGCTCAGGTTCTTTATGCCTTCGAAACTCCGCTCCGGTTGGGGCAATACCACATCTTTCGGCAAAACGGCTTCCCACGCGGGTTCGTAACATTCGCTGGGCTCAGCGCAGAGGCAGAGTACAGATATGCGGTCGAGGAAAAACCTCTGACCGATAAAGACTTCACCAGTGGCAACTCATTCTGGATCGTAGATCTGGTTGCTCCGTTCGGACAAACCAATCAGATTGTAGATATGCTGAAGAAAAGCATCCCCCATCCGCGGGTTCGTACGAACCGGATGGACAGTGACATGTCGCGAAACCGGATCGTGGAATGGACCCGCGACGATGCGGGCGAAGTACACATGCAGTTGTATCGCAAGCAAGAGTTCGAGCGGATTCTGGCGGGAGAGGGCATGTAGAATGGTTTCAATCACTATCACTGGCGACACAACCGGCAATGTCACCGGCGACCCACCAAACCAGGAGACTGGCGACCTGGTTCTGGATAGCAACGTTACCATTCTTTCACAGGAATGGACTATCTCATCGCAACCAGCTTTCGGAACCGCCAGCATCCTTCCTAACGGAGAATGGACCTATACGGTCGACCCCACTTTCTTCGATAGTCTCGATTTTAACGAGACCGTCGAGGATACATTCACGGTTCAGGTAACGGGCGAATACAGTGGTTTTTTTGGGCCAGTAGGTTTCGTACGTGAGCAGAATATAACGATCACGATCGAAGGAGTCTGCTTTACAGCGGGTACCATAATCGACACAGAGGAAGGCGCGCGACGGATCGAGACCCTTTCGGTTGGCGACTATGTGCTTACCGAGGACAATGGCCCGCAACCGATCCGTTGGATCGAAAGCAGCGCCCTGCCCCCAGACCGGTTACGAGACAACCCCGCGATGCGTCCCGTTCGGATCAAATCGGGCAGCTTGGGAGCGGGGCGGCCAAAACGGGATCTGTTGGTGTCACAGCAACACCGCATTCTGGTCAGTGGGCCGAAAGTGGAGCTGCTGTTCGGCGCACCCGAAGCCTTGGTTGCGGCCAAGCATCTGTGTTCCTGGCCTGGTATCGCAATTGAAACCACAGACGATCCGGTCGAGTATTTTCACATCCTACTGGACAATCACGAGATACTGACGGCCGATGGAGCATTGGCCGAAAGCCTGTTTCTGGGTGAAGAATCCCTATACACCCTGTCATCAGACGCATTGCAGGAGCTTTCCGCCATCTTCCCCGACACACCTGCCCCAGACGGCATGGGTTTTGGACGCGCCGCCCGCCTGATCCTGCGTGAATTCGAGGTGCGTGCGCTGGCTTAGTGTCCGCCCAAGTGCCCGCCGACGTCCTGAGGCGCCAACGCAACCGTTTTGATAACCGCAAAACACGGTTTATCCGGGGCCAATCCCAGCGCGTCGACCGAACGCCGGGTAACACGCGCCAGAATGGTGCCAGCAGGCGTTTTCACCGACACAATCGCCCCCGGCCCCTCGCCCGCGCGGATTGTGTCGACGGTGCCCGGCAAAACGTTCAAGGCAGACAACCCTTCGGGGCGTTTGCTGGACAGGATGACCTCTTGCGCCGGAATACGGATGCGCAACTCTTCAGCAACCTCATGTGGAATGCGCGGCAGAAACAACTGGGCACCACCCGCGTCCAGTTCGGTCAGCCCGTCCGAATGGTGCTTGGCCACCCGAACCTGAAGCACAGCACCGACTGCCCGAACACCGGCCGGAGCGACCGATGGATCCGCCAGAACCTCCGAGGCAGGACCGTGCCTTAGCGCTTTGCCGTCCTGCAACGCCACAACCGACGTGGCCAGTCGCGCAACCTCGGCTGCCGAATGGGTGACGTAAAGAATCGGCACCGAGACTTCATCCCGCAACCGTTCGAAATAGGGCAAAATCTCAGCCTTTCGCGCGTCGTCCAAAGCTGCCAGCGGTTCATCCGCCAAGATCAGGCGCGGGCTGGCCAGAAGGGCGCGGCCAATGGCGACACGTTGCTTTTCGCCACCAGACAATCCCGCAGGACGGCGATCCAGAAGGTGCCCGATCCCCAGCATTTCGATCACCTTGTCCGGGTTTTCACGCCGCGCGCCCCTTGGCGCAAACCATTGCCCATAGAAAAGGTTCTGGCGAACGGTCAGATGCGGAAACAGACGGCCTTCCTGAAAGATGTAACCCAGTCGCCGTTTGTGCGGCGGCAACCAGAGGCCCCGATCCGTGTCGAACAGATCCCACCCGTCTACAGACACCCGCCCAGCCTTTGGCCTCAGCAGTCCGGCAACTGCGTTGACGACGGTTGTTTTTCCCGATCCCGAACGCCCGAACAGAACCGTCACGCCGGGAGGGGCGTCAAAGCTGAGATCCAGCTTGATGTCGGGCAGGTCATGCTGCAGGTGGACAGACAGGCTCATGATCCGGCCACCCGAGCCGCAACGCGCCTGCCGACGAACTCGGACAGTAATAACGCCCCCATGGCGATAACAATTGAGATCACAACCAGCCGGGTCGCCGCAGCTTCGCCACCCGGCACCTGCAGGAAAGCGTAGACGGCAGACGGCAACGTCTGGGTCTGGCCAGGTATGTTCGAGACAAATGTGATTGTGGCACCGAACTCTCCCATCGCCTTGGCAAAGGCAAGGATCGCACCCGCGATGACGCCGGGCAGGATCATGGGCAAGGTAACCGTAGCGAACACAAGCGGACGCGAGGCACCAAGCGTCGCGCCCGCTTGCTCAAGCTTGGGGTCGACGGCCTCAATAGACAGGCGGATAGCCCGCACCATAAGCGGGAAAGCCATAATCCCGGCAGCCAGCGCCGCCCCGGTCCAACGGAAAGCAACGACGATTCCGAATTCGGCTAGCAGCTTGCCCAACGGCCCCTGAATTCCGAAGGTCAGAAGCAGCAGATAACCGGTCACCACCGGCGGCAGAATCAAGGGCAAATGCACCAGCCCGTTCAACACCTGCCGACCTGGAAACCGCCAGCGGGCCAGCGCATAGGCAACGAACACTCCGAACGGCAATGTCACCAGGGTAGCCCAAAACGACACACGCAGCGACAGCTTCAGTGCTTCCAGCTCTGCAGGTCCCAGCCAACCCATGCAGTTACCCGTTCGGCAGGGCAAAACCCTGCTTTTCAAAAATGGCCCGGGCAACCTCAGATTGCAGATGTGTCAGAAAAACCTGCGCGTCCTGTGCGCCTACTTTCGTCACAGCCGCAGGGTAGACAATGGAAGGATGCAAATCTGATGGGAATTCCGCAACAACACGCACCCTGTCCTCGGCCTGCGCATCGGACCGATAAACGATCCCCAGCGGAGCGGCCCCCGCCGCAACAAGCGCAAGTGCTGCACGCACGTTGTCGGTCTGCGCGATCTGACCCTGCACGCCTTTCCACAGCCCCAGGCTTTCCAGCGCCGCCTTTCCGTAAATCCCGGCCGGAACAGCGTCGACCAGAGCCATAGCCAGATACCCTCCATCCAGTGCCGTGTTCAGATCGACCTCGGGGCTCATCTCGCCGAGATCCGAACGATCAGCGCCGCCGATGAGAACCAGCCCATTGCCCAGAAGGTCCACACGGGTGTCCGTGTCAATAAGGTCCTGTTCTTCCAGAACATCCATCCAGTCTTCATTGGCCGAGATGAACAGGTCCGCCGGAGCACCCAACTGAATCTGTCGTGCCAAAACAGACGAAGCCGCATATGAGACGATCACTTCGTGGCCCGTCTGCTGCTCGAAATTGGCGGCAACCTCGTCCAATGCGTTTTTCAGGCTGGCAGCGGCAAATACCAATATCCCCTCAGCCCCCGCGCGAAGCGGAGCCAGCGTCAATACGCCCAGGACCAGGGCCGCGATCAAAACTCGGCGCGCGTGGGACAGGATCTTTCTACTCCCAACCGGAAAGTTGCAGTCCCTCCGGGGATATCTGAGGCGGCAGGTGACACGCAAGCGACTTTGCAAACATCGGCAATGCTGAACTTGAGCCGAAAGCGCAGACCCCCGGTCAAACCGGGTTCAGGGATCATTTCAATCTCAAACAAAGAAATTGTGTCACACCCTCTTGCGCCCGGGCGCAGGCTTGGCTACATGCACCGTCACGGGTGATTAGCTCAGTTGGTAGAGCGCTTCGTTTACACCGAAGATGTCGGGAGTTCGAGTCTCTCATCACCCACCATTCTCCTCAGATGTATCGCAGGGCCTCGCGTCACACGGATTGCCACTTTGCAACCGATTGCAAGTCTGATGCAATAGTGCATAGTATTTTCACCATGAATTCACGTATCAGCCATACCCCGAACCGCGGGCGCCAATCATGAGTGTCACCTTAAAAGACGTCGCTGCATTGGCCGGTGTTTCGCGGTCTGCCGTTTCCAGAACATTCACCGAGGGTGCGTCCGTTTCAGCCAAAACACGGAGCAAGGTGGAAAAGGCCGCGCAAGAACTGGGGTATAGCCCGAATGCGCTGGCTTCTTCATTGACGACCGGCCGTACAAAGTTGATCGGGCTGATATCCAACAACTTCCACAACCCCATTTTCCTTGAGGTGTTCGACCAGTTCACTCGGGCTCTACAGGAACGGGGTCTGCGTCCCCTCATCGTGAATCTGACCGATGAAACGGAACCAGCCAACTCGGTTCGAATGCTGCGGCAATACTCGGTCGACGCCGCGATCGTTGCCTCGTCCACCCTGCCGCCCAGCTTTGCAAAAGCGTTCCACGACGCCGGAGTTCCTGTCGTGCACACGTTCGGACGCTCGGCCACGTCGCCAGAAGTCCACGTTGTGGGAATCGACAACGTCGAATGCGGTCGGATGGCAGCACGGGAACTACTGGCACGCGGGTATCGGCGCGTTGGGTATCTGGGCGGGCCCAAGGATGCGACCTCGTCCATGGATCGGTATCGCGGCTTCATGGAAGAGGTCGAGAAACATTCCGATCTCGAAGTGTCTCACTCTTTTGCAGGCGCGTATTCTTTCGAGGCCGGGCGCGAGGAAATGCTGAAGCTGTTAAAGGATGAACCGGCAGACGGGTACTTCTGCGGCGACGACATCCTGTCTATCGGGGCGCTATCCGCCCTGTCGGATCATGGCCTGAAGCCCGGCGAAGAAATCGGAATAATCGGCCTGAACGACATGGAAATGTCCCGCTGGGAGAGCGTGAATCTGACGACGATTCACCAGCCGATCAAGCAGATCATCACGTCTTCGGTCGATCTGGTCGAGGAAATGCTGAAAGACCCGCAGCGCTATCCTGAGGCACGGATCTTTCCCTGTCGCGTAATCGAGCGAGGCACGCTGCGGCCCCGCCCATAATCAACGAAACATCGGTGGGCGCGCGTCCGTCCAGGCGCCGTCGGCCTTGGACGAAGCGACCGCTGCATGGACCGCCGCAATCGAACGAACCCCATCGGATGGCGTTGGAAGACCGTCCCGGACCTCTCCTTGAATCGCGTCGGCCAGATCGCAATAGATGTTTGCAACTGCTAGCGGGAACCCTTCGGGATGCGCGATGGCGACACGGGACAGGCGCTGCGCTTCGTCGTGCAGCCCACCTTCGCCCTTTTCAATGATCTGCGTGCGGCCGCCAACGGGTGTGTGAATCAGCTGATTGGGTTGCTCGGACGCCCAGCGAAGACCACCAGTTTCACCAAACACCTGAATGTCAAAGCCGTGCTGACGCCCGATGGCCACGGAAGAGGTCCACAACCGGCCAACCGCGCCGCCTTCTGTGCGGAAGTTGATCATCGCATCATCTTCCAATTCACGGCTTGAGATGGTCGAAGCCATGTCGGCTGACAGGGTTTTCACCTCATCATCACTGATGAAGCTGGCCATGTGCAACGCGTGAATACCGCAGTCGGCGAACTGTCCCGATACACCCGCCATCGCCGGATCATAGCGCCAGCGGACGCGTGGATTGTCGGCGTCGGTTGCGTCGCCGTGGTGGCCGTGGCTGAAATTTGTCACAACCAGCCGGACTTTGCCGATTTCCCCGGCCCGCACCATTGCACGGGCCTGTCGGACCATCGGATAAGCGGAATAACAGTAGTTCACTGCACAAATCTTGCCCGAGGCTTCGGCCACGCGCACGATCTCTTCCCCTTCTTCCACTGTCATGGTCATGGGTTTTTCGCACAGCACGTTGAATCCGGCCTCAAGAAACGCCTTGGCGATCTCGAAATGAGTCGAGTTCGGCGTTGCAATCGTCACCAGATCAATCCGATCCGTGCGGTCTTTTTCGCCTGCCAGCATCTCTTGCCAGTCGCCATAGGCGCGGTCTGCCGCAACGCCCAGCCTTTGGGCATATTCGCGACCGACATCGGGCCGGTGATCCAGCGCACCGGCGGCGAATTCGAACATCCCGTCCGCCAATGCGCCCAATCGGTGCGCTGGTCCGATCTGGCTGCCTTCGCCACCACCAATCATTCCCCATTTCAACTTTGCCATGGTTCTCGTCTCTCTTAGGTGTATTCGTTTTTCAGTGTTCAGAGCCCGCTGACCTGTTGCCACTGGCGTTGCTCTGACGACTTCAAAGCCGCAGCTAGCACGCAGTTGACCTCATGCCCGTCGCGGAATGTGGGCCAGATCGCTTTTCCGGTATGGATGGCTTCAAGGAAGTCCTTGGCCTCAATGATGATCTGGTCCTGATATCCGGTCCCATGTCCGGGTCCCTGGCAGAACGGCTCATAATCCGGATGGGCCGGACCCGTCAGGATCTTGGTAAAGCCTCTTTCCGCCTCAGGCCCTTCGCAACGATAGAGCCACAGGGCATTCTGATCTTCCTGATCGAACCGGATGGCGCCTTTTGTACCTGATATTTCATAGGCATAGCCCATCTTTCGGCCCGTCGATATCCGGCTGACGTAAATGTTTCCCATCGCGCCACTGGCGAAGCGGCACATGATCTGGGCGTGGTCATCATTGGTCACCGGGCCGCCGGGACGCTCGTGGTGAACGGTTTCCACTTCGGCCATAACCTCGACAATCGGCCCGATCAGAGCCATGGCGCCATTGACCATATGCGGAGCCAGATCGCCAATCGTACCGTTGGCCATTCCGGTTGTGCGCCATGTGGCCGGAGCCTCAGGGTCTGCATAGAAATCCTCGGTATGCTCGCCGCGGAACCAGGTTATGTCCCCCAGCTCACCCTGCGCAATCAGCTGGCGCGCGAACTGGGTCGCCGGGGTACGCACATAGTTGAACCCGACCATGTTGGTGACACCGGCCGCCTCAGCCGCTGCAACCATGGCCTGACCGTCCTCCAGCGACGAACCAAGCGGCTTTTCACACAGGACTGGTTTGCCTAGCGCAAACGCCACCTCTGCGATCTGTCGATGCGTTGTTTGTGGCGAGGCAATCACCACAGCCTCGACCGCCGGGTCGTTGACCAGCACGCGCCAATCCTCGGTCGCGCGTCGGAAACCATAAGCCGCGCGATACCGCTCGGCGCTTTCCGGGCTGGACGCACAGATCATCTCAAGACGCGGTCGCAACGCAGTATTGAACACCGCGCCGACGGCAGACATCGCGACCGAATGAGCCTTGCCCATATAGCCGCCACCAACGATTCCAATTCCGATTTCAGGCATCTGTCACGGCTCCGAACAATGTATTTGCAACCGGTTGCAAAATCAGTATCGTGTGAATCGATTCAACGCAAGGACCAACGATCCTTGCCAGCCCCTTTTTGCCGGAGGTGACGACGTGAGCGCTTTGATAGACGGTATCAAAGGAAACCGGTTTGCGGTCTTTGGCCGTGCGGGCATGGACGTGTACGCAGACCCTGTTGGCGTCAAAAGCGAAGACGCCGACACGTTCCACGCCGATCTGGGTGGATCGTCTGCGAATATCTGCGCCGGGTTGGTCAAACTGGGCAGCCAGGCGTCGCTGATCACTTCGGTCTCAGATGACGCCGTAGGCCGGTTCTGCATGAACAAGCTGGCGCATTACGGCGTCGACACCTCTTACATCCGGGTCGTCGGTGGCGAATACCGTATGTCACTTGCCGTCTATGAAAGCCGGATCGAGAATTTCCAGAATGTTATCTATCGCAACGGTGCCGTCGACTTTCAGGTGACCGAGGGCGATATGGATAAGGTCGACTACGACAAGTTCTCGGCGGTGATCTCGGCCGGAACAGTGTTCGCCTCGGAACCGTCGCGCAGCGCCACGTTTCGCGCATTCGACAACGCCCGCAAGGCAGGCTTGCCGATCATATTCGACATCGACTACCGCCCCTACAGCTGGCCATCACCCGAAGTCGCAGCAGAGGTTCTATCGCGTGCGGGCGAGGCCAGCGACCTGATCGTCGGCAATGACGAAGAGTTCGGATTTATGGCCGGAGGCATCGAAAAGGGCTTGGACAAGGCAAAGGAACTGGCAGCAAAACCGGGGCGTATCGTCATCTACAAGATGGGCGAAAAAGGCGCAGTCACGTTGGTGGACGGACAGGAAATCGAAACCGGCATCTATCCGGTTACCGCCGTCAAACCCAATGGTGCTGGCGACAGCTTTATGGCTGGCCTGCTGGCCTCAATCGCCGCGGGCAGCCAGCTCAAAGACGCCGTCATGCGCGGCTCGGCCTGCGCATCAATTGTCGTATCAAAACCCGGGTGTGCCCCGGCCATGCCAACAATACCGGAACTGGACGCGTTTCTCGCCTCCCATCCCGGCCCTACGACATAGGAGACTCCCATGCATATCGCACCCTATGACAATCAGAACAAACCCATCGTCGATGCGGACGATCCCACGGTGCCGCTGAACTATTTCAACATCGTCAAACTGAAAAACGGCGAAGCGTTCGAGTATCAGGTGCCGGGTTATGAGACCTGCATCGTTCCCGCCACCGGCAGCGTCGATGTTGACGTCGAAGGGGTACACTTTGCCAAATTGGGCAACCGGGGCGAAGACGTTTGGGACGGCGACCCGGAAGGTGTTTACGTGCCGGTCGGTGCCAAGGTCCAACTGGTCTGCGTGTCAGATGAAACCGAAGTTTTCATTGCGGGCGCCAAGCACGACAAGGTGCTGGATCCGTTCGACGTGCGTGAACATGATTTGGTTCAATACGGCAGCGACGACACCAAAACTCATCGCAAGATCAAGCACATCCTCGGCCAGAAACAGCACGACAAGGTCGGTCGCCT
The DNA here is from genome assembly GCF_056538705.1 of Ruegeria sp. BF12. Lineage (NCBI taxonomy): Bacteria > Pseudomonadati > Pseudomonadota > Alphaproteobacteria > Rhodobacterales > Roseobacteraceae > Ruegeria > Ruegeria sp. BF12. The sequence goes on from NZ_JBQFTP010000006.1 coordinate 19,842, forward strand.
GCTGGTCAGTGAGCTGTTCACCGTTGGTCAGGGCGGTTGGTCCGGCTTCCCTAGCCATAAGCACGACACCGACCGTCTGCCGGACGAAACCCGGCACGACGAGACCTATAACTTCCGCTTCAAACCCAACTGGGGGTCCGGCCTGCAGATGCTGCAGCGCGAGGACAACGAGCCAGGCGATGCGTATCACATCGTCGACGGCTCAACGATCTGCATCGACAAGGGATACCACCCCTGCTGCGTGTTGCCGGGGTACGAGATGTATTATTTCACCATCCTCGGCGGCCTGACGCAGCGCTCTCTGGTCCAGTTTTTCCAGCCCACCCATGCCTATCAGGTCGAAACGATCCCGGGCATCAAAGACATGATTGCCAAGTTCAAATGACCCTAGTCACTCTCAGAGACGTTCTGACCCCGGCATACGAACAAGGCTACGCCGTCGGGGGCCTCGTCACCCTTGGGTGGGAAGACATGCGAGCCTATGTGGCCGCAGCCGAGGCTGAAAACGCACCAGTGATCCTGCAGGCAGGCCCAAGCTGCCGCGAGCATACTCCGCTGCCCATTCTGGGTAAGATGTTTCGCCACCTGGCCGAGAACGCCTCGGTTCCGGTCGCGGCCCATCTGGACCACGGTTACACGTTCGAGGACTGCAAGATCGCGCTGGACAGCGGGTTCACATCGCTGATGTTCGACGGCTCGCGCAAGCCCCTGCAACAGAATATCGACGAAACCGCCGCCATTGCCGAAATGGCACATGCGGCCGGTATATCCTGCGAAGGCGAGATCGGGTTCGTGGGCTATTCCGGCGGTGAAGGGTCGAACGGGACCGATCCGTCCGAGGCCGCAAAGTTCGCCCGTGAAAGCGGCGTGGACGCAATGGCCATCTCGGTCGGCAACGTCCACCTACAGCAAAACAAAGAGGGCGGGCTGGACGAGGCTCGCATTGCAGAAATCGACGCCGCGACCGATGTGCCGCTGGTCATTCACGGCGGGTCTGGCGTGCCGGTAGAACAACGTAGCCGGTTGGCGCGCGAAACATCGATCTGCAAGTTCAACATCGGAACTGAGTTGCGTATGGCGTTTGGCAATGCCCTGCGCGAGGCGGTCAACCGAGATCCGGAACGGTTCGATCGCGTGACGATCCTGAAAGAAACCCATGACCCGGTTGAGGCCGCAGCCCGCATGGTGATCCGCGCCTTTGGAGCCCCGCCGCAAGGGTAAATCCTTGGGGCGGGATCGGTTTCGACTATCCGTCCCGCTCCATAATCCATTCGACTTCGGGGGCCGGGACGAACCGCCATTTCCGCAGCGGTCCGGCCATGACGTTCAGATAGTACATTTCGAACCCGTAAGGCGCACCGCAAGGGTGATGGCCGCGCGGGACAGTCACGACGTCTCCGTCCGAAACAGCCATGGTTTCATCCAGTTGGCCATCATCAGTGTAGACCCGCTGAATGCCAAAACCGTTGGCCGGGTTCAGACGGTGGTAATAGGTCTCTTCCAGATAGGTGATCCGGGGATAGTCGTCCTCGTCATGGCGGTGGCTTGGGTAGGACGACCAGTGACCGTTCGGCGTAAAGACTTCGGTCACGAGCAAACTGTCGGCGTAGTCCTCGGCTTCCATCGCAATGTTGTTGATGTAGCGCGTATTCACGCCCTTTCCCCGCTCGGTCAGGGTTATACCTTCCGGCCCGATCCGGCGCGCCTCGTGACCACCTTTGCCCGGCGCTGAACACACGGCGATCACACAATCGGTTTCGGCCACGGCCGTCCAGTCGGTGCCATTCGGAAAGTACAGGCAATGCGGCGGCGTCTTCTCGAACACATTCATCCGGTCACCCAGAACGCCCCAATCCTGCCCTGCTCCGGTGATCCTGGCCTTACCCTCGACCATGACCAGGATGACCTCACGATCACCGGTTACCTCACTGGCTGTGTCCCCCGGCTTCAGGTGGTAAAGACCGAAGCCGACATAGCGCCAGCCGGCGCTGGCCGGTGTAATGTCGTGCACCTTGCCCCGGGTTCCGAACGGTTTTTTCAGCAGGTCTGCCATGTGCATTCTCCTTATTGGGCGGGCCTGAATGGCCCACCGGGTCTTGAATTCAGGCAGCTTGCCTTGTTCGCAGGTCCGAGAGCGCCTCGGACAACCGCACCTCGGTCCAGCCTTCGGAAACGGCCCGACGCAGAATATCAGCCTGACTTTCCGGAGCGTTGCCATTGATCGGAGGATCTGTATCCAGATTGGTCGGGAAGGGGTAACCCTCTGCCGTGGCGGCAATGGCTGCGTCCAGCTCGGCTCCAGCCAGTTCACCACGCTGTTTCAACGCGACAAGCGAGGGGAAGACCGCCTCGGACATAGATCGCCGATCAACGGCTTCCATCGCGCGTCCAAAAGCGGATGAGATTTGCAACAGGTTGGCCATCCGGTCGATATCGACGCTGCGGTTTTCCCCCGCTGCGTGAAATAGCGCGGGGTTGAAAAAAACGGCATCTCCCTTATCCAGCGGCAACTGAATGCAGTTTTCTTCGAAATGGACCCGATGGCTCTCGTCGTGGAACGCAAGGTAGCCCGGCGGATACAATTGGGAAAACGGCAACAGCTTGGTTGGACCGCTTTCCACCGGCATGTCACAATGGGCAACGGCGCCTTGCAGCGTCAGTGATGCCGTAACCAGATGAGCCCGCGCAGGATAAAGCGCTGCCCTGTCCGCGCTCTGAAACCCCAGATGGTAATCCCTATGCGCCTGTTGCGCTTTACCGCCCGGACGCACCTGATTAATCTGAGCGGTGACCTGATAATTTGGCCCCAGCCACGCCTCACACGCCGCCGCGATCGCGGTGTTCCCGAAATAGAGCGCGAAACCTTCGGGGTCGCGTAGGCACTGCTTTTGCAGCGCATTCCAGATCCGGTCGTTCGCACCAGAGGCAGCAAAGTGATCACCTTCCCCGGCGCCGCTTTGACGTTCCTCTACGATGATCTGGCGAAAAACATCGCTTGCACGGTCGATTACGGATGTATCTGCGAACGCTCCCTTTAGCGCGATTACTCCGGCCGATTTGCCCAGAACACGGCCCCACTCCGCCAACAGAACTCTGCGCGAGCCTGCATCCTCCAGCGCGGGGCGCAACGCGTGCATGTCGTAAATCGGGACATTCTTCTTAATTGCGGCGGCATGTGGCACCGCCTCGGTTACCAGGCTCTGCGAGGTCAACACCTTGAATTCATCCAGATCACAGGATTCCCGGTCGAAATAACCGACGAAATCTAGTTCCTGACTTACCATGATACGTCTCCTATTTTCATGGCTTCGGTGTTGCCCCGCAGGGCTGGATGTTACGCTTGGACCTCCAATCCTGCTTTTGCGCAGACGTCGAGGATATGCTCGTAACCCTTCTTAGAATACTCGTGGGGCGGCGCCTTGGCGGGGTCCTGCTCGGCCTCGACGACGATCCAGCCGTCGTAATCCATGGATTTCAGGGCATTCGCTACCGCCTGAAAGTCGATGCAACCATCACCCGGAACTGTGAACGCACCTGCGACGACGGCGTCCAGAAAACTGAGGTCGTTTTCGCGCACATCCCGTACGACCGTCGGACGGATGTCCTTGAAATGAACATGATGTACCCGGTCCCCCCAACGGTTCAGGGTCGCCATGACATCGCCGCCGCCAAACAGCAGGTGGCCGGTGTCAAAGCACAGCTTTACCTCGGAGCCTGATCCTTCCATCACCCAGTTCACGTCATCTTCGGTTTCGATGATCGTGCCCATGTGGTGGTGGTAGGCCATTGTCATACCCTGATCACCCATCCATTTGGCCAACTCGGTAATCTTGGCGGCATAGGCCAAGATCTCGTCCCTGGACAGTTTGGGGCGGTTGTTGACCGGAGTACCGGCCTGCCCCTGAACGGTATTCGAACATTCGGCATAGACGATGCAGGGACTATTCAGTGCCACGAACTGCTCAACCTGCTCACGCACCGCTTCGCGTTCTGTGGCGAAGTCGTTGACCAGCGACGCGCCCGAGCACCACCCACCGCACAGCGCGATATCATTGCCTTCCAGATAGGCGCGCAACCCTTCAGTATCGCTGGGCATACGCTGCCCCCGCTCGACACCTACGTAACCGATCTCACGCGCCTCTTTCAGCGCCTGTTCCATGGTGTAAGCAGCCGTCAGATCCGGCAGATCATCATTCTGCCAGGCGATCGGAGAAATCCCGATTTTCACGCTCATTTCGTGTTTCTTTCCTTAATCGCCAGCTCATAGGCTGCGCGTTTTTCGTTCACTTCGGGGCGGATGCTGACTTCCGGAACGGCCACTTCCCACCACGTACCTCCGTATTCGGTCGAGGGGTACGGATCGGTGTCGATGACCACCACATAAGGCCCTTTGACATCGCCACGTTTAGAAAGCGCATCTTCGAGTTCGGCAATCGAGCTGACCTTGACCGAGGTCGCACCCATCGCCGCAGCGTGGGCCGCAAAATCGATGGCCGAGGGGTTCTCATGCACGGCATGATCCAGCAGGTTGTTAAACTCGGCTCCGCCGGTGCCCATCTGAAGACGGTTGATGCAGCCAAAGCCCCGGTTATCGGTGATAACCACGGTGAACGAGATGCCCATCATCGCCGCCGTCGCCATTTCCGAGTTCGCCATCATATAGGTGCCGTCGCCGGTAAAACAGATCACATCGCGATCCGGCTGCGCCATCTTGATGCCCATAGCGCCGGCAATTTCATAGCCCATACAGCTAAAGCCGTACTCCATGTGATAGGCGCCGGGACGCGGGGCTTTCCACAGCTTGTGCAGCTCTCCGGGCATGGTGCCCGCCGCGCACATGACGACAGTGTCATTGTTCGAAGCACGCTGAACTGCACCAACAACCTGCATATCTGTCGGCAATGCGTTCCCGTCGCCGGGGGCATCGGTCAACTTGTCGACCTTGCCGAACCAATCCGCTTTGGTCGTATCTGCAAAAGGATCGGCGCGGTATCCCTGCAAGGCCGCTCCCAGCTCCTCCAGCCCAACGCGGGCATCTGACTGCAGTGGCATCGCGCCGTGTTTTTCCGCGTCATAGGCAGCCGTATTCAGGCAGATCATCTCGCGTTCCGGGTTGGAAAACAGCCCCCAAGACCCGGTGGTGAAATCCTGCAAGCGCGAGCCAATGGCCAGCACCAGATCCGCTTCGGCACAGACCGAGTTGGCCGGTTCGCCACCGGTCACGCCGACGGGTCCAAGGTTCAGCGGATGATCCCATGCCAGCGCGGATTTGCCCGCCTGTGTCTCGGTAATCGGAATATTGTGCGTTTCCACGAAACTCTGCAGCGCGTCGGTTGCGCCCGAGTAATGCACCCCGCCCCCGGCCACGATGACCGGGCGCTTTGCCGCCTTGATGGCCGCCACGGCACGGGCCAACTCGCCCTCATCCGGACGGATACGGCGCTGATACCAGACACGCGGCTCAAAGAAGCTTTCAGGATAGTCATAGGCCTCGGCCTGTACGTCCTGACAAAAGGCTAAAGTCGCCGGCCCGCAATCAGCCGGGTCCGTCATGGTGCGGAACGCGCGCGGCAACGCGGTTAACAGGTGTTCGGGCCGCGAAATACGATCGAAGTACCGGCTGACGGGCTTGAAACAATCGTTGGCGCTGACCGTTCCATCGCCAAAGCTCTCGATTTGTTGCAGCACAGGATCAGGCCCACGCGTCGCAAAAACATCCCCAGGAATGATCAAAACCGGCAACCGGTTCACATGCGCCAGAGCGGCCGCCGTCACCATATTGGTCGCACCCGGCCCGATGGACGAAGTTACAGCCATAGCCCGCGTGCGTTGCATTTGCTTGGCATAGGCGATGGCAGAATGCGCCATGGTCTGTTCATTGTGGCCACGGTACGTCGGCAGGCTGTCCTTGACCGCGTGCAGCGCCTCGCCCAGCCCAGCCACGTTGCCGTGACCAAAAATAGCCCAGACACCTGCGATAAAGGGCTCTCCGGCCTCATTCATCTGCGCGCCCAGATAGCGGACCAGAGCTTGCGCTGCGGTCAGTCTGATAGTCTTGCCCATTGTGATCCCTTTCAACTTAAGGCCACCCCGGCCAGTCGGTTGAATTACAGTTTCTTCAATATGTCCGGTCCGCGCGGGAACGCGTCAGACCGTGCCGCCCAAAGACCCTTCCAGCTCGGCCAGTTCCTGACCACCTGCCATCAGATCCTGCAGTTCCTCGGGCGAGATTTCGCCGCGTTTGGCCGTGCCCAGCGTCTGGCCCCGGTTCAACACGGTAAAGCGATCGCCGACAGCCAGTGCGTGGCGTACGTTGTGACTGATGAATACCACGCCCACACCCTGACTGCGCACCTTGTCGATGGTCGCCAGAACGTTCGATGTCTGACGCACACCCAGCGCCGAAGTCGGCTCGTCCAGGATCAGGATTTTGGCGCCGAAATGCACCGCACGTGCAATCGCAACCGTCTGACGCTCACCACCGGACAAGGTCCCCACGGCCTGATCCGGCCCACGCAGGTTGATGCCCATCTTGCGCATCTCTTCCATGGTGATTTCGTCGGCCAGTTTCTTGTCGAAGAAGTTGATCCCGGCGACTTTGCGCGTGGGTTCATTGCCCATAAAGAAGTTCCGGCTGACACTCATCAGCGGGATCATCGCCAAGTGCTGGTGCACCGTCGCGATACCGGCTTCGATGGCATCGCGCGGGTCCTCGAAATGCATCGGTTTGTCTTCGAATATGATCTCACCCGAAGTCGGCTTATGCACCCCTGACATGGTCTTGATGAAAGTCGATTTGCCTGCACCATTGTCGCCCAGCAGGCAGTGACACTCCCCCGGTTTCAGATCAAAGCTGACCCCTGCCAGAGCGATCACCGAGCCAAAGTGCTTTTGGATGTCGATCATTTGAATGATCGGCTTCTGATTCTGAGCATCGCCATGATGGAATTTTGTATCTTCGGTCATCTCAGCGTTCTCCTGTGATGATGCGACGGATGTAGGTGTTCAGGATCACAGCACCCAGCAGGATCACGCCGAGGAACACCCGGAACAGAGAGCTTTCGACGCCGGCGAAGAACAGCCCCTGCTGCACCACACCAAAGATCAGCGCCCCGAGGGCCGCACCCAGCACCGAACCATACCCGCCGGTCAGCAACGCGCCACCGATCACCACGGCAATGATGGCCTCAAACTCTTTCAGCAGACCGCGATCCGCACCGGCCGAGCCAAACTCCATCACCTGACAGGTGGCGAAAACCGTTGCGCAGAAGGCCGTGAACATGAACATCAGGATTTTGACCCGGTTCACAGGAACACCTGAGTTCCTTGCGGCCTCGGCGTCTCCGCCCGAGGCAAAGATCCAGTTACCGAACTTGGTTTTGGTCAGCAGCACATGGCCAAAGATGATAATCAACAACGCCCAGATCAGCAGCATCGGAATCCCGTCGACCACAGGTTGGCCCTCGCGCGTGCCGCGTTCGAATGTTTCAATCAGGCCGTTGTCACCGAGCCAGACGAAAAAGCCCTGCCCAACCTTGCCGCCGAAAACCGACGCCAGCCAGTCGCCCTCGGCCACATCGCGGATGCCGCCGATGATGGTTTTCCGCTCGATCGTCTGGGGCAGGTAAATGGTGAAGCCGCGCAGAATGAACAGGAAAGCCAACGTCACGATAAAGCTGGGCAGGCCAGTGCGCACGACGATGTACCCGTTGACCGCCCCGATCGAGACGCAAAGTGCAAAGGTTACGATGATGGCCATCCAGACCGGCCAGCTGAGCGTGACCGAAAAGATTGCGATCATCATGCCGGCAAAGCCGATCATCGAACCAACGGACAAGTCGAACTCGCCTGCGATCATCAGCAAGCACGCACCAACGGCGATGATCATGAACTGTGCGGAAACCACGGACCAGTTCATCACGCCCTGTGCGGTGAACATGCCGCTGTCAAAGGCAAACAGCAGGAAAAACGTGAAGACTGCCACCGTGCCTACCATGCCGCCCAATTCCGGGCGGATCAGGGCTCGGCGCAGGGGTGAGATCTCTTTGATCCGCTCGTCGCCGCCACTTGCGGTTTGCGCTGACTCAGCCATTGTTGCCTCCTTCGCGCGTACTTCTGAATGCTTAAATCAGGGGGTGCGGACGCATGCAGGGCGTCCGCACCGTTATGAAGATCAGCGGTATTCGCCCGCGAATTCTTCGATCTTTTCCAACCCGTCTGCGGTCACGAAACCGGGGCCCGAGTTGATGTTGTTGCCCGGCAGAACGCCATACCGGTGGTAGTTGGCCATCACCACGACCGGCAGGTAGGCCTGCAGGAAGGGCTGCTGGTCGATGCCCCACTGGATCACGCCGCTTTTGATGCCTTTGACGATCTCGCCACCCAGGTCGAATGTGCCAAAATAGATGTCACCGGCCATGCCGTTTTCTTCCAGCGCCAGAATGGTCGGGTCGGCCGAGGTTGGGCCAAGCGTCAGAACGGCGTCGGTTTCAGGGTTGGCCGACAGGTAGGCCAGAACACGGTTCTTGATCTCCGCCGGGTCCTGACCTGCGTCGATCATCTGTTCACCCAGTTCGACACCCAGACCGTCTGCAAAACCCTGGCAACGCTCCTGGCTGGACGGCTGCACGATATAGTGGTTCACGCACAAGAATGACCCGATGCCGTCATCCTTGGCGCGCTGACCCGCTGCGAACCCGGCGTCATATTCCGGCTGACCCACATACATCAGCGCGCCAACTTCACGCGCCTTTTCCGGTGTGCCGGTGTTCATGATGATGACGTCGATCCCAGAGTCCACGGCCGCCTTGATCGGGCCTTCCAGAATGTCCGGGTCGGCCAAAGTTGTGATGATGCCGTTTGGCCCCGAAGCTGCAGCCTGATCAATGATCCGCGCCATGTCGGCAAGATCCCCGGTCGGCGGGTTGCGGTATTCGACCTCAACGCCCATCTGATCACCCGCCAACGCGATGCCGTTTTTGATGGTATTCCACCAGCTGTCGCTGTCCGGAGCGTGGCTGATCAGAATATACTTTTCGCCTTCTGCTGCCGCGCCAGTGGCGCCGGCGAACGCGACGGCGCTGGCCATCAGAACCCCTTTAACGAACGTTTTCATTTCCATTCCTCCCAATAGAACTGTCAATCGTATTGTCTGGGCGTCAGCCCCAGTCATTCGGCTCGGGCCGAATCTCCTCTGCCCCTAGGTAAACCGGGGCTTTCATTAGTTTCCGGAAATCCGATCATTTTGCAACCGGTTTCAAAACTTCATCCAATATGACCGGCCTTCCGGATTGCGATGACCGGGTCGCAGCCTCGGCCATCGCCAGCGCGGCAACACCGTCTTCCAGAGTGACCGGCATGTCTGAACCGGACTCGACAGCGTCAACAAATGCACTCCATTCCGCCCGATAGGCATTCATGTAGCGCTCCAGGAAGAAATAGGTCGGCTTGGCACCAACAACACCGTCGGCCGTGGACTTAACAACCGAGTTTTCCAGAACGTTATGCGCCTGGAGCAGTCCCTCTGACCCCAACAGTTCGACGCGCTGATCATATCCGTAAACTGCCCGTCGAGAGTTCTTGATGACCGCGATCCGACCATCCGCATAAGTCATTGTAACAACAGCCGTATCGACATCTCCAGCTTGACCAATCTCAGGATCGACAACGGAGGTTCCGACTGCCGAAATCACCGTAGGCAACTGCCCCATGAGATAGTTCGCCATATCGAAGTCATGGATCATCATATCCCGGAACAACCCGCCCGAGACCTTGACGTAGCTGACCGGAGGCGGCGCCGGGTCAAACGACGTGATCGACAGCAACTCAGCCTTGCCGATCTCATTGGCATTAAAGGATGCTTTCATCGCTGCAAAGTTAGGGTCGAACCGGCGGTTGAACCCGACCATGACCGGCCGACCCGTGTCCGACGCGACTTTCTGACAGGCGATGGCCCGTTCAAGGTCCAGATCGACAGGTTTCTCACACAGAACGGCCTTTCCGGCCCGAGTCGCGGCCTCGATAAGGTCAGAATGCGTGTCCGTAGGTGTGGCGATCAGAACCGCATCTATCGAGGAATCGGCTATGATGTCCTCGGAACCGCGCGTTTCGGCGTTGTATTCACCCGCCAGGCTTTCCGCAGCCTCTGAAACGGCATCGGAAACTGCGACCAGTTGGCTTTTGGAGTGCTCTGAAATGGCACGCGCATGCACACGACCGATACGTCCGGCCCCCAGTAGTCCAATCTTGAGCATACGGCTTCTCCGAATCCATTCTTTGCCGCGCAGAATGTTTCGCTTTGCAACCGGTTGCAAGAATTTTTTCACCAAGTTGGAAAATTAGCGAGTCACCGCCCCGATTACCTCGGGATGCCAAACGCACAGGTGCGCACCTGATACGGACCTTGGCCGTAACAAAACCAAAGGAATGCGTGAATTTTTCAGGCAATGGCGATCCCGGAAGAACAGTGCGTATTACTGGAATTCAACAGCTTAGCCTGTAAAACCCCTTGCCCCCTCCCCATTGATTTTCAATGATTTTTTTTGACCGTTGTAAAACTTTGTTTCTTTACTTTCCCGCTCTGCCGTTGCGAAAATCGTGTAGGTAATCATATCTGAAAAGAAGATTTTGAGGCAAAGCAGTATGGTTGAAGCAATTGTAAATTTCATTTTGGGTATTTTGGCCGATTCCGCGCTAGTGGCAGGAGTCTTAGCGGTTGTTGGGTTTCTGTTCAGAGAAGCAATCTCCAAATACCTTACTCAGGCAATCGAAAGCAAATTTTCCAGAAAATTGGAGGAAACCAAAGCCGAATTTAGGGCTAATGAGCGAAAGCTCGAGGGGGAGATCGCAGGTAAAGAAAGAGAACTCAGCCAAATAAATGATTTCCTAAGCTCGCTGAAATTGAGTCGCACAACTGCTATTCAAAACAAAAAAATGTTGGCCGCCGAAAGCACGTTCCAGGCATTGACGACACTGTCTTCCATGAGCATGGCCGTTGAAATGGTCAAAATCATGAAGTTGGATGTGATTGCAGTGGATGCCGATCGACCGGGAGTACAAAGTGCATTCCGTGAAATGACAGATTTGGTCGACAAGGATAACAAAAAACTGGCGTCTTTGGATGGTGAAGGCCTGATGTTACGAAAGCTTTACCTGGATCAAACCACTCAAGACAACTTTGATGCCTATCGCACGATAGTTACACACGCGTTCTTGACGCTGAAGTTTATCGCTATGGGCGCTCCGCATGACAGGTATCTTCTCTCCGATGCCCTCAGAAAGACAGTCACGAAGTTAGCTCCGGCGAGCAAAGACGGTTTTGAAAAGTATGGCCACGAATATGCTTTCTATTGGACCAACTTTTTTTATGATCGAACTCTACAAGGGCTGCGGGCGATTGCGAATGGTCTGGAGCAAGACGAAATGGATGCAGCTGCCGCGCGTGGCTTAGTTGTCGCAACGACTATTTCTCAGGGTGAAGCGCGGCAAAAACTGTTAGATATTGGGTTGCCCAAGCAGTACATTTCAGACGTTGAGCCAACGCCTGAGGTTCCTTGATAAAAGGATAAATGGAAGTCCCGAAGAGGCATATGAACTATAGCAGCCCTTTTTGCCGATCAAATGAGGATTGTGCGTGTTGGCGACGGCGAGCGGTCGGAACCCGTAGGATATCCGCTCCTGTTTGTCATCTCCAGGCCGCCAATGCGGTGGCGTCGGCGCAAGCTTCTCGCCACCTTCGGCCACCCTCCTTATTGCGAAATCTCCACGCCGATGGTCGAAGCGGTTTTTCTTTTGCAATACTCCAACACTGCGAGTGCGCTGGCAGCGCTGACAAAAAGTGGCTCAAGCTGCGGCGTGTTAGGATCAAAGTACCACTTCACGAGAACCATTCCCGCAATAATCCAATAACATATCTGGAGGCCATCCAGAAAAAAAACAAACCACTTGGACACCTCGATGGTTCTTTCGTTAAGGGTGATCATAGTTAACACCCGCATGACTCCGTACATGACTGCTATTGGGGTGATCATCCAATAAATTAGCCGCCCCCCCGGCTTTAGGTGACCAGCCATCGGCAAAATTTCCCAAATCAGCCAAACACCAAACATCAGGCCGATCAGAAACCACGCACCTCGCATTCCTACCTTACTCACAGACGCTTCTACTCCTTTTTGTGAACTTGGGCGGACAACTGCCCGCCCTACCAAAACTTCACACGGCTTCCCCGCTTTGTAGCGGGGTGATCACTCTTTTATCAGCAGTCCCCAGTCGATATTTGGATCATCCTTAACGACGATGTTGACCGAAGTGACATCCTTGCCAAGGGTAAACAGTCTGGAAGATACGACGCCCGTGAGTGTGTGCACCCCATCAAAATCCAAGAGGTGAACGTGGTCACCCACTTGCGGGAGCGCGGCCAACTCTTCGACCGTTGCCTCGTGTCGGTCAGCAAAAGAGCATGTTTCTCTGGGTCGAGCCGAGTCTGCTGCCCACTGCTGATAGAAAACTTGGTATTTCAATATGCTATCTCCTACTTGAGCTTGCGCGCAACGACAGCACTACCCTTCATTTCTGGTGTGCGCCATAGTGGAATTTCACAAATCCCTTTGCCTAAATTCCTTGGCGATCTGTCCCGGCCAGCGCAGCGGACTGTCCATCAAGACGGCGACAGCGAAGGCGATGATGAGCCAGGCCGGGTATTCATGCGTAACGACCGTTTCGATCCGCTCGGCCCGCACCTGACGTTCAGTGCGCTCCTGACGCACATCGCCTGTGACGTTTTTCACGGCCTGACGTTTGTCGGACTGCACACCCTGCACATTGTTCGCCCTGGCCTACACATTCGCGGCAACATTAGGCCTGACCCCCGTTAGTAAGTTCAGTAGCCACTTACAGCGGAAGTAGTTTGGCCAAATGACGGGTTAAGAGTTCAAAAACTGCGCTCAATAAGCCCAACTTAGAGCGGCTTTTCCCGATGCGGAACAATTGCGGAACATGTAGACCTATTTCGCTGAAAGTGTAAACTTTGTTACTTTTCAGATGGTTACACTTATTTTGGCGATCCCGGAAGGACTCGAACCCTCAACCTGCTGATTAGAAGTCAGCTGCTCTATCCAGTTGAGCTACGGGACCGCTGTGCCCTTCTTGCGGTTTTTATTCCCGGGGTTCAAGTGCCAAGCGCATGAAGGCGCTGTTCGGGTCGCTTTCATAACCGAATATCGGACCGCAATAGGAATAACCCAGACGCTCATAGAGTTTACGGGCGGCAGAGTATTCGGTCAGATGCTCTGCCCCCGTTTCCAGAATCAGGGCTGATACCCCCTCGGCGCGCGCGACGTCCGTCAGATGGTTCATCATCACTTGCGCCAACCCGCGTCCCCGGGCCCCAGACAGGATATGAACGGACTTCACTTCGGCCGTGCCATCGGGCAGAGCCTTCAACGCCCCACACCCAATGGGTTGCCCACTTTCATACATGGCCCAGAACCGAATCCCGTCTCCGGCCAGCGCATGGGCATCCATGGTGTGATTACTTTCCGCAGGTCCTGCCGTTTCGCTATGGGCAAAATGCGCCTCGACCACCGGGCGCAAATCATCCGCGGTCGGATCGGCCTCACGGATTTCGATCATTCAGTGCGTCCAGGGCGCGCGCCGGTCGGTGGCAAAGTTCTCGCCATAGCCACGCGCGCGCAGATTGGGTTTGCGCTTATGAGGCTCACTGACCTGAGCGTCGATGCCATTGTCCTTGGCATAGTCCAGCGCCTCTTCTTTGGTGTCGAATTTCAGGCGCACCTGAGTCTGTGTATCCGACGAAGACGTCCAGCCCATCAGCGGATCAACCTCACGCGCTGATGCGGGTGCGTATTCCAGAACCCACTTGCGGGTCTTGCCCATCCCCGAAGTCATCGCATTCCTTGCAGGCTGGTAAATCCGTGCGCGCATGTCGCCTCTCCATACTCACTTTGATGGGATTGTTTATGCGTCAGAGCGCGATCCGGAACAAGGTGGCAATTGTCGCGGCTGTTCACGCACCTGATGTCAGGAACTGTCATCAGGGCCGGTTATAGATTGCGAGACCCCACAATGAGGACAAGACGATGATCCACCACGAAAGAAGTTTGGAAATCGACGCTCGGCCCGACGCGCTGTGGGCCATCCTGAGCCGGTTCATGCATATCGACGAGTTTGCACCTCAGGTCGTTTCCGTAGACGCCTTGACGCACGGGGAAAACGGCATTGGGTCAATGCGGCGTTGCCACTTTGAAAACGGGACCTCTTTGGTTGAGGAAGTCACAGATTGGCATGTTGGCAAAGGCTATCGTGTCCGCTTGTCCGAGATGTCGGCTATGCCTTTGACTGAAGCATACGCAGCGATCGCCATTGAGCCACTTTCCGACTATCGCTCGCGTGTGATCTGGAGCATGGATTGCCAGATTATGTACGGTCCATTGGGCTGGATGATGGGGCAAACCCTGGTGAAAACCATGATGGGCCGGGTTCTGGATAGCAACCTGAAAGCTCTCGCCGAAAAGGCGCAAGCGGATGAAATCCCTTACATGCAGTTTGCCTACTACTGAAACTGAGTCTCCAGATCGGATCAGCCCTTGCAGTTGGACAAAATAAGAACAAATGTAGGGGCCTGACCCGGAGCCTGCCTATGCCCTACGCCCATTCCGACAAGACCCAACTGACCGCCGAAGACGTCCGCGCGCGCCTGAAACTCGAGGGCGGCAAGCAGTTCGTCATGCATACTGAGTTCGCCCCTGCAGGCGACCAGCCCACGGCGATCAAGGAACTCGCCGGAGGGGTTTTGGACGGCGAGCGCGATCAGGTTCTGCTGGGGGCGACCGGTACGGGTAAGACATTCACCATGGCTAAGGTGATCGAGGAAACCCAGCGCCCTGCCATCATCCTCGCGCCAAACAAGACACTCGCGGCGCAGCTGTATGGAGAGTTCAAGGGCTTCTTCCCGGAAAACTCGGTCGAATACTTCGTCTCGTACTATGACTACTATCAGCCCGAGGCCTATGTGCCGCGGTCGGACACGTATATCGAGAAAGAATCGCAGATCAACGAACAGATCGACCGGATGCGCCACTCGGCCACGCGGGCACTATTGGAACGCGATGACGTGATCATCGTGGCTTCGGTCTCGTGCATCTACGGTATCGGCTCGGTCGAAACCTACGGGGCAATGACCCAGGATCTGAAGGTCGGCAACGAATACGACCAGCGGCAGGTGATGGCCGATCTGGTCGCCCAGCAATACCGGCGCAACGATCAGGCGTTTCAACGTGGGTCGTTCCGGGTGCGGGGCGATTCCCTGGAAATCTGGCCCGCCCACCTTGAGGATCGCGCCTGGAAATTCTCGTTCTTCGGCGAAGAACTGGAACAGATCACCGAGTTCGACCCACTGACGGGCGAACGCGCCGCGACGATGGAGCAGGTGCGCGTTTACGCGAACTCGCACTACGTGACGCCGAAACCGACGATGCAGCAAGCGATCATCGGCATCAAAAAGGAACTGCGTATCCGGCTGGACCAACTGGTGGGCGAGGGCAAACTACTGGAGGCCCAACGTCTGGAACAGCGCACCAACTTTGACCTTGAGATGCTTGAGGCCACCGGCGTCTGCAACGGGATCGAGAACTACTCGCGCTATCTGACCGGGCGCGCTCCGGGTGAACCGCCCCCGACCCTATTCGAATTCATCCCTGACAATGCGATTGTTTTTGCCGACGAATCCCATGTCAGTGTCCCCCAGATCGGCGGCATGTACCGGGGCGACTATCGGCGTAAATTCACATTGGCCGAACACGGGTTCCGCCTGCCCTCCTGCATGGACAACCGCCCCCTGAAGTTCGAGGAATGGGACGCCATGCGCCCGCAATCGGTCTTTGTCTCGGCCACCCCGGCGAAGTGGGAGATCGAGCAGACCGGCGGTGTGTTCACCGAACAGGTGATCCGCCCCACTGGCCTCTTGGACCCCGAGGTCGAAATCCGACCCGTTTCGATGCAGGTGGACGATCTGCTGGACGAGGTGCGCAAAGTCGCCGCCGATGGCTATCGTACGCTGGTCACCACGCTGACTAAACGCATGGCCGAAGACCTGACCGAATACCTGCACGAACAGGGCATCAAGGTCCGCTACATGCACTCGGACATCGACACGCTGGAACGGATCGAAATCCTGCGCGACCTGCGGCTGGGGGCCTTCGACGTGCTGGTCGGGATCAACTTGCTGCGCGAGGGGCTCGACATCCCCGAATGCGGACTGGTCGCCATTCTGGACGCGGATAAAGAGGGCTTCCTGCGCTCGGAAACCTCGCTGATCCAGACCATCGGCCGCGCCGCGCGCAACGCCGATGGCCGGGTGATCATGTATGCCGACAAGATCACCGGCTCTATGGAACGCGCCCTGAACGAAACCAACCGCCGCCGGGCAAGGCAGATCGCCTATAACGAGGAGAACGGCATCACGCCTGCGACGGTGAAAAAGAATGTCGAGGATGTTCTGGCCGGTCTCTACGAAGGCGACGTCGACATGAACCGCGTCACCGCCACCATCGACAAACCGATGCACGGCGCGAACCTCGAAGCCCATCTGGACGGTCTGCGCGATCAGATGCGCAAAGCCGCCGAGAATCTGGAATTCGAAGAGGCCGCCAACATCCGCGATGAGATCAAACGTCTGGAAGCGGTCGATCTGGCCATCGCCGACGACCCCATGGCGCGCCAATGGGCGGTCGAGAAAGCCTCGGAAGACGCGGTGAAATCGCGCGGACGCTCAACGGCCGGCAGGCCGGGGCAGCGGGGTGGGAATGTGAAGAGGAGGAAGCGGTAGCTTGGTGTTGCCTTACGGGGATTGACAACCTTAAGAGGAAGTTCATTAGTGGCCGTCCAAGAAAAAGAGACGATAAACTTGTTGGATTTTAAAGACGAACTCCTACCCGACCTCCATTTTATGTTTGATCGGGCAATGGCTGAAGTATCTGAATTTGAAGAAAATATCTCCCCCGGGGACTTAAGCGCATCGGATGTTCTAAAATCCCATTTTTCGATTGTCGACTTTTTTTTTGAAACAAGGTGAAGGGGATGGCGTAGGTGGCTTCGGCCCCAAAGACGTAGGGCTTCTACTCTCAGCCCTAAGCCGGCAATTCGTCGGCTACAATGGTGAAACGAAGTGGAACACAATACCTGAAAAGGCAGCGACACTTTTGTATGGGCTCATTCAAAACCACCCATTCCACGATGCCAACAAGAGAACCGCGTATCTGAGCACTGTTCACTACTTGTACCAAAATGGGTTGATCATCACGGTCTCTGAAAAAGCTCTGGAAGACATGACCGTTAACGTTGCGAACGGCAAGCTCACTAAATTCCCAAGGTTTCGGGATTTGCAAAAAAAAGATGCCGATCCTGAAGTACGGTTCCTAGCGCATTGGTTAAGGCAAAATACTCGTAAAATCGATAGGCAACAGTACCTCATCACCTACCGCGAGTTGGACAAGATACTTAAACGATACGACGCTTGGCTGGAGAATCCGAACAACAACCAAATCAACGTTATGCGTTGGGAATGGGTAACCCAAAGACCCGGAACCTTCTTTCGGAAGGAAGTTAAAACAAAAGAAATTCGACGTGCTTGCGTCTTAGGGTTTCCCGGTTGGACCAAGCAAGTAGGTAAAGGAAGAATTCGACACGTTCGCGAAGCGCTTGGCCTGATGCCCGAGAACGGAATTGATTCACAGTCTTTTTTCAAAGACGTTGACGACATGAAAATTCTCATTGAGCTTTACGAAGGCGCGCTAAAACGGCTTGCTTTTCGATAAGCTGCAGCAACTCGCTATCGGGGTTTATGACCTTTGATTTATTGGTTTTTCTCTGTGCTGGTGAAATGAGAAACCATCCCAAATCCCAGTTTCACAAAGTATTTGCCACACACACTTCAAACTTGCAGCCCAGCGCCCTCTGCTTCACGTTTGAAATCACAAATTGTGATTCCAAACGGTTGCCATGACGAACCCCAACACCCTGCCCAGCACGCATGAGGTCCAAAGCGCCATTCACAGGGTGCTCGGTACCCGCGTGGTGCTGGCCGAGGATCTGGCGCAGTTTCTTTTGCAAAGAAAAGGGCGGGTCCATCCCCGCCCAAACCTTTACCCCTTATCCCAATGGGCAATCACATCGTATCCGACCGGTGAGGGCGGGCCTTCCATGAATTCGGCGAAATGGCCCCACAGTTCGGCCACTTTGGGCGCGTTTGCGTTCGAGGTTGCCTCGCTCTCGACGACTGAGATCACATAGCCCGAACCGTCCTCGTTCATCACGTTGGTAAAGCAGTGCATCCCGGGCATACCCATGATTTCGGATTTCAATGCATTCATCTTCGCCGTCGCCGCCTCCCGCGTACCGGGCTTCATTTTGTATTGAGTAATTCGCGCAAACATCACTTTCCTCCCTCGTCTGGCGAAATTGCCATGTAGCGGGCCGGAGCGGCCTCGCCGCGCGCACCCTAGCATGACAGCGCGAAATCTCGCATTGATACGAGGGATTTGTGGGCGTTTTCAACTAGACGCCTGACCGCATCCGGGCGGCTGACACTTCAAGGTTGCAGCCCAGCGCCCGCTGCTTCACTTTTGAAATCACAAATTGTGATTCCAGACGGTTGCCATGACGAACCCAAACACCCTGCCCAGCACACATGAGGTCCAAAGCGCCATCCACAGGGTGCGCGGTATCCGCGTGGTGCTGGCCGAGGATCTGGCGCAGTTTTATGGAAAGTCCGTCAGCGCCTTCAATCAGGCCGTGTCGCGCAACAAGGACCTGTTCGAGGGCTACCGCTTTCAGCTGACCGATGCTGAAGTCGCCGATTTGCAATCACAGAATGTGATCTCAAAACCCAAGGGTCGCGGCGGGCGGCGGGTCAATCCGTGGGTCTATACGGATTACGGTGTGGCCATCGCCTCGGCCCTGTTCAAGGACCCGCGCGCCATCAAGATCACAAGGATGATCACCGAAGCCTTCGTCGACGGCGCAAACGCTCTGGCTGAAACCCCGCGCAGCGTGCCGGAAATCCTGCCACCTGAGGACGCCCCTGCCCCGCTGCTGCCCAATGGCGATCAGCTGCGCAATTTGGCCGAAAACATCCTCGATTCCGGTCAACAGAGCCTTGTCGATTACATCGCCAACCCCACCACGAAACGGCAACAGGCGGTGGCGGTGATCATGAAAACCCTCGCCGAAACCGCAGGCGAAGAGGTGCGCACCCAGCATGAACGCCTGCGTCTGAATATCGCCCAGCGTCTGGCGACCGGAGATTACGCCAATGATGACGACCGCAAACGTCTGCTGGAGCTGCTGCAGGCGATGAAGGGTTAAACCCCCAGCTCGGCCCGCAACTTTTTGGTCAGCTTGGCCACGACCAGATCATAGGAT
This sequence comes from Ruegeria sp. BF12, assembly GCF_056538705.1. Lineage (NCBI taxonomy): Bacteria > Pseudomonadati > Pseudomonadota > Alphaproteobacteria > Rhodobacterales > Roseobacteraceae > Ruegeria > Ruegeria sp. BF12. The sequence goes on from NZ_JBQFTP010000006.1 coordinate 39,279, forward strand.
GTCACGATGTGTTCACGCAGGGATGCGTCGGACATGCCGCGTTTCTCATGGACCTGCAGCCACTTCATCCCCCGCGAGGCCAGATAGGGCGCTGGGCGGATACCGGGTTCATCGCTGAGGACTTCAAACGCCAGATCGGTAGCCTTGAAGGTGAAGGCATCCTTCCCATCGTTCCAGCCGCAGATCGCGAACACTTTGCCACCCACTTTCCACACATCCGCATTTCCCCATTGGACAACATGGGTCGTTGCTGTGAGGCTGGCGCAGAATGTGTTGAACTCATTACGTGTCATGGACGTAACTGTGACGACCGGAGCAGAGTTAGGCAAGCACAGCATGTGCCATGATAGCCAACAACTTAGATTAGGGCCGCACGAATTTGGCTGTTCCAACCGTCCGCTGTCGCGGGGGCTCGGCCTGCTGCGGTGTTGCGACTTGAGGAGGGATGCCGCAGGCCACACCATCACCATCCGAGTCGTTGCGCGCGTGATATCCCGGCTCACCGTCCCGATACGGTCCCGGCACAAGGGATTCAGCCGCCTGGCAACCGGCCATTGCCACAAGGTGCAACAAGGCGTCCTCGCGTTTGAATTCAGATGTGCGCAGATAGACGCCGACCGCGATTCCTGCGGTTGAGATTGGCAGCATGAGGACCATCAGAATTATCCGAACGGGCGACAGTGCCCGTTTGCGCAATGCATCGGCACGCCGGTGCCGTGCCGCGGCTCTATTGCTTTTCCGTTGGGCAGTGGTCTCAGGATCTTTGGACGCCATGGTAGCCACTTACACGAGGTTTGTGGCGAAACCGAGACCTGAAAAACTGTGCGTTTGACATTGAGAGGGCTCGCGCATTGACCGCCATATGGTTAGGGTCCGGTCGTGTCTGCCCCAGAAGGGTATATTAGAAATGACCAAGACCGATCCTTACCGTCCCGTTGACAATACCGCCCGTGAAATGGCCCGTGACCTGATCGCAGGGGCAACGTACGGAGCCATGGCTGTTCTGCGCCCGGATACGGCACTGCCTTCGGTTTCACGTATCGCCCTGGCGACGGACGTACGTGGACTGCCAGTTACGTTGATCTCAACCCTGGCCGACCACACGCGCTCACTAAAGGCCAATTCAGCCTGTGCGCTACTGATCGGTGAGCCCGGCAGCGCGGGCGATCCGTTAACCCATCCCCGACTGACACTGCATGCCGACGCGCGATTTGTAGCGCGGGGGACTGACGACCATGATGCGCTACGCACACGCTACCTAAGCATCCGGCCCAAAGCCAAACTGTACGTGGATTTCACCGATTTCGGGTTCGTCACCTTTGACGTTTCCGACGCCGTTCTGAATGGCGGCTTTGGCAAGGCGTGGCGCCTTGCCCCAAGCGATATCTGGCCAGATCAACGTACGACGTGAACTGCGCAGGCGGCATGGCGAACCACGTGGTTCGCTGTGGATCCCAGCAACAAATCCTGCATACCCGGGCGGTGAGAGGCCATGATGATCAGGTCCGGTTTGTGCTCTTCCGCCCAATCGAGGATCGTACGGCCCGAATGCCCTTCGATCACGACACCCCTGGCGTTTGGCAGTTTTTCAGCAAGGCTGTCCAATTCGGTCTGCAACGCCTTACGGGCTTCGGTTAGATACTCGGGCGGCATGTAGGATATGGCGTAGTTCGGAATATGCTCGACCACGTGCAGCAACGTGACCTGCGCATCCGGTGTCGCGAGCACCTCGGCCAGTTTCAAAGGCCCTGAAATATCCCGTTCGGCATCAAAGGAAATGGGGACAAGAATGTTGTGATACATGACGCGCACCTCCGTTTTCACGTCATAAAATTGCACCAAGACAAACCGTTAGGCTTTGATCCAGATCACGACCCGCCAAACGTCTCGGCCACGTCGTACATCACCGGCTCGAAGCTTTTGCACAATTCGTTGATCTGACGGTTGCGGTCCCGCATTTCCGGGGTGCGCAACATGGCCAGGAAATCTTCGCGGCGCTGCCATTGCGAATAGTTGGCGATCCGGGTCTGAGCATCGTTCACATGCAGACCGGCAGAAACAAAGCCGGGTTGTTTCGAGATGAACTCAGCATAGGCGTCGGTCAACGCTTCAAGCAGGTCCTGACAGGTGCCGGGTGTCATTTCAAAGGTTGTAATAACTGTCTGGACGCTTGCATTCTTTGCGATCTTCGGCATCTGGATTCTCCTTTGTCTGTTACAAACTTAACATAGGTTTTGGAAAGGTCTTGCGTTTCCTTTGCATTTCAGCGGCATAGGTTTCTTACAGGAATTGAAAAAAATCCTAACGATCCGTTAACCAAGCTAACGGATGCTGCGCGCATGTGTCGGGCTGTCCCCATTCTGTTCTTGCTCTTGATGGCTTCTCCGGCCTGGCCCGGCGCGTGGTTGCGGGATAAGGGGACTGTTTTTGTTGCTGCTTCCCTGACGGCCTTCAAAGAACAGGGCGACGGTTACGACTATAAAACGTCTCTGTACGCCGAATGGGGGTTTCGGGACTACATCACCCTGGGTCTGGATGTCGAAGAACGTCGCGACCTGTACGGGCATGCCACGGTCTTTGCCCGCCTGCCCGTTGCCGATTTCAAAAGCGCAGGCCGCTTTGCGGCTGAAATTGCAATCGGAGCGCATCACCGCCAGATGCGCGTTGGGGCTTTGTACAAAGCGACCTTGTCGTATGGCAAAGGGTTTCAAACCGGGTGGGGCAACGGGTGGGTCGCCGTTGACGCTGCGTTGGAGTACCGAACGCACGAAGCCTTGTACCGCAAACTGGACATTACCGCAGGCCTGTCATCTGCGCGGTTGATGAACCCATTGCTGCAGATCGAAACCGCCTACCGGACAGGCCAACCTTTGCACTGGAGGATTAGGCCATCGGTCATGATTCGCGCGAAAGACAGCCCGACCACCTGGACACTTGGATTTGAGCGAAATGATGCCCGCGAAAACACGGGCATCAAACTGGCAATCTGGAACACTTTCTAAAGGAACTTTGCTGTCACAGCATCGTCGTTCAATACTCCATGCGCATGGTGGTCGACACAGAACCACTGACCGGTTGAGGCCATCGCAGTTGGATAGTTTCAGGATCAGAGCCCTGTTCCAAATCAACGTATGGAACTGTGTGAATTGTGTGTCCGTCCGTGTTTCGGAGCGGTCCCAATATGGTGATCGTATCACATCCGCGCGCCTTGCCGCCAAAGGGCAATCTACCCTGAGCGGAAATCACCCAGACCGAAGACGCCGATTCCTGGGCGCTTCGAATCCGCAACGGGTTTTCGACCTTTGCATCGATGCCGTTGAAGGTGTTGTTCTCAAAAATCACGTTCAGATGTGCGTAGTGGTTCAGGTCCGCAAAGGTGGTATCGACCCGCTCGGCCCGATCGATACGACCGCTGCTGGAACGAAACTTGTTGCCGGTAACGATCACACCATTCAAATAGTGCCCGGCACCATGTGGGCGGATGACGATCTGGCTGAACCACGGCGCTACTTCGCTGGCATAGAAGATGTTGTCCGAGATCGTCATCGAACTGAACGAATACCCGGAAGTATAGACCGGGTTTGCTTCCCGCTCGTTGGTCCATTCTACAAAGCAATTGTCGACATAGTTCTCTGATATGGTCGAACTATTATAGGTGGCTGTCATGATCAGCCCGGCGCTGCGGACGCCCTGCGGAATGCGATCCCCCTGGAAGAAGTGGTTGCCCAAGACTAGGTTGTTCGAGCCTGCCAGCACCGCAAAATGCAGGAAACGCACAGCGCGATTGTGGCGCAACTTGATGTCATTCGCATTGGCATTCAATGCAATGGAATTGCGATCGGGAACGTTCAAGGCTTCTTCGGTCGACAGAAACTGGCAGTTATCAATTAGCATCCCCTGACACCCGGTGCCGTGCGACGTGATACCGCGATCTTTCGGTCGGCTGATAAAGCAGTTCGTGACCGCGAATGTACTGCCCGACGGCGCAAGCCGGATCGCGCTGGAACGCCCGTTGCACTGGAATTCGATTTCTTCCATGCCAAATTTGCGCAACGTGCTGAAACCACTGAAATCCAGCAGGTATTTGAACGATTGGAAGGTGAAGGTCTGCGTACCCGCTGCATCGAAGAGCGGGTCGTTCAATGTGATCTCGCCAGCACCGACGTCCTTGGAACGCACATAGATTTCACGACCGACACCGTTGCCCTGTACCAGCGCTCCAACCGGGATGTTTGCGATGTTCTCCACATTGGTCAGCGTAGTCGAATTCGCCGGATCATACGTCGCCACCGAGGTGAAGGTTTCCGTGTCCCAGGCCGAGCTGCTTTTGACATCAAACTGCCCGTTGCGGATCACGCGCCGGGTCGAAAAACCGCCCTGTCGGTTAGGGACAGCAGCTGCCATGTCAATCGGCGCCGTGACCGAGATCTTTCGCCCGCCCATGTCCAGCGATTCATGGTCCGAATTGTTCAAAAGCGCCTGAAACGCCTTCTTGAACGCCAGCTCTTCATTTCCGAATGCGGCAATATAGGCTGGCAAATCAAAATTCTTGGTCAACAACAGCATTTTGTCGTCGGGCATTGTGATCGTGCCCTCAAAGTCCATCTCGGACGACATTGAGGTATTCTGCGCCAACAAATACGTGCCCTTGGGCACATAGATCCGGCGGCCGCTGGCGGCCTGATCCGCTGCTTCGAATGCAGCGGAATCGTCCACGACCCCATCCCCGATTGCACCATAGTCGCGCACATCGACGGTGCTGATCATTTCCCGCAGGAAGATACTGGTGACATCTGAAATCTCGATGTCATCGACACGAATGACCGAACCATTTGCGCCTTCGATGTTCAGGCCGAAATGCCCGTAAAGCGCCGCGACACCCCAGGGCATATCCACGCCCGAGCGTTTGCCAGTCCCCACAATGGCCTTGACTTCATGCACCGCGCCATAGCCCGAAAGCTGAGTGGCCGGCCCCTGATCGATCACGCCGGTCACTTGCTGGTCACCAGCTCCACCAGCCCAGGCCGCGACACGGACCTGAGGCAACGGTCCGCTGATTGCTTTTACGCGCGCCTTGATCTGCAGATAGCAGCCCGGGATCAGGGGCGTCTGCCCCATGTAACGCAATTTCTGCGTTGCCTGCACTTTCAGGATTTCAAGGCAACCGCTGAAATCCGGGTCCGCCGGAACATATGCTCCTGTGCCCGAGCCACCATAGGTGGGCGAACCCGGTGTTCCGTCGCCGCTGGACCAGACGTTCAAACCGTTCGCAAATGCGGGTGGCATGAAAACGATGCCGTCGGTGATTGCCTTGTTCATAGAAATCCCTTTCCCAATCGCGCAGCAGACCACCGCGCGCATAAACCCATTGCTCGGGGTCGCCCCGAACGCAAAAGCCTGAGTATCGAAGAGGGATTAACCGCCGCTCATACCACCGTGACGGTGGTGTTGCGTCACGCCGCCGGGTCCGAGTTACCCAGCAGTTGCACGCCATTGATCTTCCAGCCGTTCTGTTGTTGCACCATCTGATAGTCCAGGATGTGAACCTGCCCTTTGCCGTCGGTGATCATGACCTTTTGCCACAAGGCGCCTGCGACCTCGCGCAGTTCGAGAAAGCGAACCTCGGAAGGTCGCCAGACCATAGGATAGCCATTGCGGACCATGGCTCCAAAATTCTCGGGCGTCCGGAACAGGTTCTGGATGTTTGGGCTGGCGAAGGTAAAGGCTGTGACAAAGTCATCCGCCTTGAACGCCTGTATCTGCGCCGCAATGTTGGCTTCGATCTCATCACTCTGGGCAAACGCACCCGAGGCCAGTCCGGCGCTGAGTGATATGGCAAGCAGTAATCGACGCATGGGGCCACCTCCTGCTTAAAGGGTAGCCCCACACAGTATCGGGTCAAATCAGACCAGTTCTCCGGCCAGCGCCTTGTCAATCAACGCGATGGTTTCCGGCACGCCATACAGCGCGATAAAACCACCAAACCGCGGACCTTGCGACGCGCCCAGCAACACCTCGTAAAGTGCCGTGAACCAGCCACGCATAGGATCGAACCGCTCGCGCCCGATCGAATAGACCACCGATTGCAGCGCCTCATCCTCAATTGGGCCATCATAGACCTCAAGGGCGGCTTTGAGCGCTTCCAGAGCTTCACGTTCCTGATCGGTCGGCGCGCGGTGCTGGCGGGTGGGCTTCACAAAGTCGTTGAAGTACCGCACTGCAAAACCAGCCGCCTCATCCAGATCGGGATGCGTTTCCGGCGTGGCTTCGGGCGCGTACCGACGGATAAAGCCCCACAGAGCCTCTTTGTCCTCGGCCCCCGACACGGACGCCAGGTTCAAGAGCATTGCGAACGGTACGATCAGTGTAGATTCCGGAACGTTTCCGCCATGAATATGCCAGACCGGGTTGTTCAGTTGTGCTTTCAAATCCTGCCCCGGATACGCCCGCAATTGCTGATGATACTCATCATAGGCTTTCGGGATGACGTCGAAATGCATCCGCTTGGCCGTCTTGGGTTTCTGGTACATGAAATATGCCAGAGACTCGGTCGGCGCATAGGTCAGCCATTCGTCAATCGACACGCCATTGCCGGACGATTTCGAAATCTTCTGCCCGTTTTCATCCAGGAACAGTTCATACGAGAAATGCTCGGGCGCACGCCCGCCCAGCGCACGACAGATCGCGTCATAAATCTTTTCGTTGGTCGCGTGTTCCTTGCCATACATCTCGAAATCGACGCCCAGTGCCGCCCAGCGCGCACCGAAATCCGGTTTCCACTGCAGCTTCACGTTGCCGCCGGTGACAGGTAGCGTCCATTCCTTACCGTCTTCGTCGTCGAACGTGATCGTGTAGGTTTCGGCGCAGACCTTCTTCATCGGGACATAAAGAACACGGCCGGTCTCGGGGTGGATCGGCAGGAAAATCGAATAGGTCTGCTGACGCTCTTCGCGCAGACTTTTCAGCATGATGGCCATCACGTCATCATACCTTTCAACTGCCCGCTTCAGGATCTCGTCGAATTGACCCGAGCGATAGAAATCGCGCGCCGAATAGAATTCGTACTCGAACCCGAAAGTATCGAGGAACCGCCGCAGCATAGCGTTGTTATGCTCGCCAAAGCTGGGGTATTCGCCAAACGGGTCCGGCACCGAGGTCAATGGGCGCTGCAGATGCTCCTCCAGCACCTCGGGGTTCGGTACGTTGCTGGGCACTTTGCGCATTCCGTCCAGATCGTCCGAGAAACAGATCAGCTTGGTCGGGATATCCGACAGCGCCTCGAATGCGCGCTTGACCATTGTGGTCCGCGCGACCTCGCCAAAGGTTCCGATATGCGGCAGCCCCGACGGACCATAGCCAGTCTCGAACAGCACATATCCCTTTTCCGGAGCCGCTTTCTGATAGCGTTTGAGCAACCGGCGCGCCTCTTCAAAAGGCCAGGCCTTGGACGTCATAGCGGTTTCACGCAGTTCAGACATTTGATTTACAGCTCCATCGGGAAAAAACAGCGCCGATCACCTCATGCAACCGACCGACCCCTCCTATTGTGCCGGTGCAGCATGAGTCAATAAAGCGCGCTGTTTTTCCTGACGGGAAACCGCAATTGCGACGGTTCAGGCAGTCAACTGATCGAGTTTTGCCGCCCAGATAAAATCGTTTTCGCTGAGCCCACCTATTTCGTGCGTGGTCAGCTTAACATCCACATATCCCCACCCGAACGAGACATCAGGGTGATGCCCCTGTTGATCGGCAAGCCACGCGCAAAGGTTTGCAAGATAGGTGGCCTTTGCAAACCCTTTGAACTTGTAATGCCGGCTTAACATCTTTGCGTCCGCATCCAACGTCCAGTCTGATGAAAGTTCGGCCATGTGAGTGTTGGCCTCTTCGCGAGTCAAAGCCGGGACACCGCCGGAACAGGGCACACAGGTTCGATCCGATAGGCTGCAGGTTTCTCCTGAAAGTGTCATGATCCGTTCACTCCGCTGCGGTTGCTTTTTCCGGAAACTTGTTCGGCAGCAACCCAAGTGACTGCGCCTGACGAACATCTGCCAACAGGTCTCGCTCGGCGGCTGCAAACAGCTCCTCCGGCGAGTTTAGCACGAAATAACCCATCTGGTGCATGTCGATCCGATACGGCGTCCGCAGGATCGTCATGATATCAAACGGATCCCGATCAGGAACGTCGCATTCGACGGCATACACAAGCTCGGTCGGTGACGATGCAAGACCCGACCCAAGCGCTTTGATCTCACCATCCTGACGTCGCAGTCCGAATTCAATCGAGAACCAATACAGCCGGATCAGCCAGGAATAGTCTTTGTCACCGGCCTGGACCCCGGCCTTCCCGATAGCGTGACTGAAGGCCGCGAACCGAGGATCACTCAACAAAGGCGTGTGCCCGAAAATCTCATGAAAGATGTCCGGTTCCTCGATATAGTCGAAATCTTCGCGCGATCGGATAAAGGAAGCGGCAGGAAAAACCCGGTCTGCCAACATCCCGAAGAAGGTCTTGAACCCGATCAAAGCAGGAACCGGCTGAACTCGCCAACCGGTCATATCCAACAACCGCTCAGAGATGTCAGCGCAGGAGGGAACGCTCGTTTTTGGCAAATCCAGACGCGCCAGCCCATCCAGATAATCCCTGGCCATGTAGCGTTGAACATTCGCCTCCTGAGCAGCGTAGAGATCCGCCCAGACGGCATCCTCCTCTGGCGTGTATGCAATATGGCCGCGCTCATCGGCAACTTTGGCGACGTATTTGGTCGACTTGGGCATTACTTCTCCTCCTCAGGAAAAGTATAACCGCGCGCGCCGAGAATTTTGGTTTGGATTACCGGCACTTTCCCAGTAATTTGGCAAATATATATCATTGGATCACCTTTTATGAAACAAACCCTTCAACCCGCTGATATCGCCATATTGCAAGAGCTTCAGACCGATGGCCGGTTGTCCATGCAGGATCTCGCAGACCGCACCGGGCTGTCTGCCTCACAATGCTGGCGACGCGTGCGCGATCTGGAGGCCGCAAAAATAGTGTCGGGATACGCCGCGCAGGTGCGCGCCAAATCGGTTGGCCTGAACGCCATCGCCTATGTCCACGTGGCCCTCCGTGATCATCAGGAAGAAAGCATCAACGCCTTTCTCCGCCTGATCGAGACCGAGCCTCAGATCGTCGAATGCGCCTCGATCACCGGGGATCATGATTTCATTCTTAAGGTCTATGCCAAAACCCCCGAGGCGCTTGAGCATTTCATCATGCAGCGGCTATTAAAGTCGGGCCTTGTGCGTGACACACGCAGCAATTTCGTGCTGCGACAGACCAAAACACGAGGCCCTCTGCCCATTCTCTGACCGCAATCTAGGCAAAATCCGTTGAACCTGCCCGGCAGCCCTCCTATCGTGCGCTTTCAAAACAGCCCAATCAGGACGACACCATGACCGAACAAGTTCCACACCCGATGTCCCCGCAGGATTGCCTTGTTGCGATCATGGTTGCGGTATCCGCGTCTGATGAAACGATCCGCACGGCCGAGCTGGTCAAAATCGAAGGCGCCGTGAACATGCTGCCGGTTTTTGCCGAATACGATATCGACCGGACTCGCCGCGTTTCGCAAACCGTGTTCGATCTGTTCGAACAAGAGGACGGGTTGGACGCACTATTCGGATTGATCCGGGAGAACCTGCCGGAACGGCTGAACGAGACCGCCTATGCGCTGGCTTGTGACGTCGCTGCTGCAGACGGTTCCCTTGCTGAATCCGAGCTGCGACTGCTTGAAGAAATCCGTTACGAACTGAACATAGACCGGCTGCACGCCGCCGCGATCGAGCGTGGCGCTAGGGCACGCCACACAACCTGATCTCAGCTACCGGCCAACGATCCCCAGCGCTCGATCAGGGCGCGCTGCAACTTACGCGACCGATTGTTCCAGCTGCGCGCACCTTCCGGCCGCTCGCGATGCGCGCGCGGGATGGTCGCGCGGTGGTCGACATCGGCGGTAAAGATGGCAAACGCAAGGTCCGATCCGCCCGGTGTGGTGATAAACCCGCCCAGACCGGATACGAAATTCAGCGTGCCGGTCTTTGCATCCACCTTGATCGGGTGATCCTTGACCGGCCGCCCCTGACTGTCCGCTAGCGTGAATTTCTTCAGCAACGGCCGCAACGTGCCCGCCTTTTTCGCAGCGACCAGGGCCGTCACCAGATCGCCGGGCGCCATGCGGGATGCATCCCCCAGCCCCGAGTGATCCACCATCGCGATCCCTGTCACACCATAAGCCTCTAGCGCCCAACGATTCATCTCGGCCGCTGAATCAGCCAACGATTCCAACGTTGCGCCACGAGCGCGTGAGGCCGCCATACCGACCATTTCCGCCGTCAAATTGGTCGAATACTTCAACATGCCGCGTAGAATGCTATCCAACGGATCGCTTTGATGCAGCACAAGCACTGTTCCCTGCGGCGCTTCGCGTGTGACTTGCACCCGCCCCAGCACGATTCCGTTCGCGCGTGCCAGGGTTTTAAAGACATCGCCCGCGTACAGCGCAGGCTTGCGCACGGGCAACCACCGCGCACCGCCACTTCCCAACGCTCCTTTGGCCACCGTCCATCGGTCCTGCCGCGCGCTGGGTTCATATGTGTAGATCGGTAGCTTGCGGTTCTCGACGCGCATAGACGCCATATCGACCGAGGGCGTGTAACGCGAGCTGCGCGCATCCATGGTCACGTCGTAACGGGTGCCGTCGCGTTTCCATTCAAAATGCACACGGTTAAAATTCAGCGAAATGCCACTGATCGACGGGCTATAGCCCAAATGATCAGGTTGCCCCGGGTCGATGCTGAACACGTAGGGCAGCGCCCCCTCATAAACTTTGAACGCGCCCTGCACCTCGGCAATCCCAGCCTCGCGCAAGTTGGCCGCCATTGTGGCCAAGGCGTCCGTGTCCAGCAACGGATCACCACCGCCCACAAGGATCAGGTCGCCTTTGAGGATTCCGTTTTCGATGGGACCATCCGCCATCAGCGCCGTTTCGAACCGGTAGTCGGCACCAAGAACATCCAACGCATATAGCGCGGTCAACGCCTTGGCGACACTGGCCGGAGGTAATCCCTGACCGCCTCCGTACTCCTCGACCTGCGCACCAGTCTCAGCGTCGGCCACTGCGAACACCACCTCACCGCGCAGCCCTGCCGCCTGAACCAGCCGTTCGGCCCCAGAGGGCAGATCTCCGCGCAAATGCGGTCGCAGCGACACCAGAGGTGCCTCGGCCAAAACCACGCCGGGGATCAAAGCCGCCCCCAGCCCTCCTAGAAATCCACGTCGAGAAAACCGATCAGCCATGGGTCAAATAAAATCTCACAGATCAAATGCGCACAACCATTGATATGGATTATGCGCGCTTTGGGGCTATTCCGGCAACACCTTGCCGCCCCATCCGCCGCGCGCCCGGATCTGACTGGAGCTGACATCGACCATTGGCACGTTCACAAAACACCACGCCGGCGCCTCTGCCCTACCCAACAGGTGGCGCGCCTGCCCATCGATCCGGTACTTTCCGTACAACCGCGCCGCCGGGGACATCCGCGCCGAAATTCGGTCACCCGGCCGCGCGATCACGCCTACCGGTATGCTGTCCATTATCGTCCGCCAGTCTTTCCATTTGTGGAACTGTGCCAAATTGTCCGCGCCCATCAACCACACGAATTTCACCTGGGGGTACAGACGTCGCAATGCGACCAGAGTATCCGCCGTCGCGCGTGTCCCGGTTAGTGCTTCTATGTTGGTCACCTCGACCCGCGGATGCGAAATCATGCGCCTCGCCGCTTCCAGCCGCTGCTCCAACGGCGCAGGTCCTCGTGCCTTCAGCGGATTGCCCGGCGATACCAACCACCAGACGCGATCCAGCCCAAAGGCTTTCATCGCCTCAAGCGTCACATGCACATGGCCCCGATGCGGCGGATCAAAAGATCCACCGAAAAGCCCGATGACCTGCCCCGGCCGCGCATATGGAATGTCGTGTCGCTCCATTCCTCGCTGATGTTCAGAACTGTGCGGGGATGTCAATCAACAGGTTGCACCGAATCACCTAGCTGAACTCGTCCCGGCGTGACAACTTCGGCGCACCACCCGCCATGCCCGCGCACGGCGGAATAGCCGCCCTTACCCAGCGCTTCCTCCATCCGGCTGCACGGCGCGCAGATCACGGTAAATCGCAGAATGGCCCCACCCACCTGCACCTCACGCCCCTTGAGCGCCGCCAGATTGATCCCCGAAACCACCAGATTGCGCCGCAGGGTTTCCGGTGCTATCGACCCTTGCCCAAGATAAGAGCCAATCGCCGCCAGATGTTCCTGCTGCATCATAGTCACGGCCCGTTTGCCTGCGCGGCTGCGGTCACCTTCGAAGCCGTCGGGTGAAATCAGAGCGGTTTCAACCGACCGCATCTCTTCTCGCCGTGCTGGCCGTAGTGCGATCCAGTCAACACGACCCGGCTGCGCCCAACCAGCAATGAGATCTTTCAATGACATCAAAGGCTCCGAGATTTTCACACCTCCACTCATCTAGCAGTCTGACCGTTCCCGAGGCAGCCGCTAATAGTAGCGCTGATTGATTTGTGAATTGCAGCCAAACATGCGCCTGACCATACCCGAACCCAAAATCAAGCTCTACAAAGATGGGTTTGACGAGCACGACAAACTCTCACGCAAGCCCACCGGCGACAAACTGTCGGAACTGGTGGAGCGCATCGACGATCCATTGGTGATCGCTTTGGACGGAGCGTGGGGATCAGGAAAATCGTTGTTCCTAAAGTGTTGGGTTGGTGAACATCTGAAACGCGAAGAGAACACGACACAGACCGTCTATTTCGATGCGTTCAAGTATGACTATCTGGATGATCCGCTTGTTGCCTTGACCGGAGCAATTGCTGATCGGTTTCGAACACCAGAAAATCAACAGCATGTAGAAAGCGAAAAGCGGGCACAAAACCTTAAGAAGACTGCGTGGGCTGTAAGCAAGGCCGCGGGGCGAATTGGGCTATCTGCAGTCACTTTCGGTGCAACCGAAATTCTCAGCGATTTGGGTGATGAAATTGCTTCGGCCGTAGGCGAAGAAGCTAAGGCATTCCTCAACAAAGAAACCGGCAACGAACAAGCTGAGCATTTTTGGGACGCGCATAGAGCGAAAATGGCAGCGATGGAGGCCTTTCGTCTCGCACTGATCGAATTAACCGAACCCGAGACAAAAGATAGCGAGGAAAGACCCGCAAAGAAGCTTGTGATTATAGTAGACGAACTGGACCGCTGCCGCCCAGATTTTGCTCTTTCTTTACTGGAAGTTATCAAGCACTTCTTTAATGTCGATGGCGTTCACTTTATTTTGGGTGTTAACCTTAGCGAGTTACGAAACAGTGTGATTGCTCGGTATGGCAACAAATCCGATGCACAGACCTACCTGCAAAAATTCGTAACTTTGACGCTTCGCCTACCAGAAAAAAACACATATTTGCAGCCGATCCCGATTTGGGTCGAGCACTTTCAAAAAGCAAGCGAACAAATGCAGTTTCCCGATAGGGCAAAACCGCTGTTGGAACCCGTCGAAGTTATTCTAATAAGCTTAAGAATGGACAGGCCTGTTTCACTTCGGGACGCCGAAAGAGTTCTAACAACCTTAGCTACGATCCCAAGGCTTCAAGAGGGATTTAATGCCATATTCCTTGCCGGTTTAGCGACCATGGCAGTATTTAAGGTGTTCTTGCCGGAAACCTATTACCGATTTCGGGACAACGAAGACGCAAACTTTCGATACTTAGATTACTTTGACAAAGAAAAGATTTTAAGCACTCACACCGGTGGTCGTGTCGAGCTGACGTGGCGGGCCATCCAAGACTTCTCGACGTTGACCGAGGAAGATAAAACAACGATTAGGCAGACAGATTTTATGTATGGGGAAAACCTCATTAAAGATTTGCTAGCTAAAGTATCTAAAGACCTGCTCGAAACCTTTCAGTTTTATGATACTTGACGTCCATTGCCCCCACCCACCGCATCCGCTATCACACCGCCCAACTTGATTTCCCCGACCCAGAGGACGCGACATGGCCGCCTATCAATATGTCTACCACATGCAGGGTGTCTCCAAGACCTATCCCGGTGGCAAGAAGTGCTTTGAAAACATCCACCTCAGCTTTCTGCCCGGCGTAAAAATCGGTGTCGTCGGCGTCAACGGCGCCGGTAAATCCACGCTGATGAAGATCATGGCGGGCCTCGACACCGATTTCACTGGTGAGGCATGGGCGGCTGAGGGCGCCAAGGTCGGCTATCTGCCGCAGGAACCGCAGCTGGATGAATCGCTGACCGTCCGCGAAAACGTCATGCTGGGCGTGGCGGCGAAGAAGGCCAAGGTCGACCGGTTTAATGAGATCGCCATGGAGATCGCCGAAAACTACTCGGACGAGCTGATGGAGGAGATGACCACCCTGCAGGACGCCATCGACGCCGAGAACCTTTGGGACCTAGACAGCCAGATCGACGTTAGCATGGAGGCGCTGCGCTGCCCACCGGATGAGGCCAACATCGCCAACCTCTCAGGTGGTGAGAAACGCCGCGTGGCGCTCTGCAAACTGCTGCTCGAAGCGCCCGACATGCTGCTCTTGGACGAACCGACCAACCACCTGGACGCCGAGACCATCGCCTGGTTGCAACAGCACCTGATCGACTACAAGGGCACCATCCTGATCGTCACCCACGACCGCTATTTCCTGGATGACATCACCGGCTGGATTCTGGAACTCGACCGCGGCCGCGGTATTCCTTACGAGGGCAACTATTCCGCATGGCTGGAACAAAAGGCCAAACGGCTTGAGCAGGAAGCCCGCGAGGACAAGTCCAAGCAGAAGACCCTGCAACGTGAATTGGAATGGATGCGTCAGGGCCAGAAAGCCCGTCAGGCCAAATCCAAAGCCCGGATCAACGCCTATAACGAACTGGCCGAGCAGTCCGAGCGCGAAAAGCTGACCCGCGCCCAGATCGTCATCCCCAACGGCCAGCGCCTTGGTGGCAAGGTGATCGAGGTTGAGGGCCTATCGAAACACATGGGCGACAAGCAACTGATCGAAGGGCTGGACTTCGCCCTGCCCCCCGGCGGCATTGTCGGCGTCATCGGCCCGAACGGTGCCGGTAAATCGACCCTGTTCAAGATGCTGACTGGCCAAGAACAGCCCGACGGCGGCACCATCACGCTGGGCGACACGGTTGAGCTGTCTTATGTCGACCAGTCCCGCGACGACCTGAAAGACAACGACACCGTGTGGGAAGCGATCACCGGCGGCGCCGAGATAATCCAGCTGGGTGACGCGCAGGTCAATTCCCGCGCCTATTGCTCGTCCTTCAACTTCAAGGGCGGCGATCAGCAGAAGAAGGTCTCGCTGCTGTCAGGCGGTGAGCGCAACCGCGTCCACATGGCCCGTCTGCTGAAAGAGGGCGGCAACGTCCTGCTGCTCGACGAACCGACCAACGATTTGGACGTCGAAACCCTGCGCGCGCTGGAAGACGCGCTGGTCGATTTCGCTGGCTGCGCCGTGGTCATCTCGCACGACCGCTTCTTCCTCGACCGGATCTGCACGCATATTCTGGCCTTTGAGGGCGATGCCCATGTAGAGTGGTTCGAGGGCAACTTCGAAGATTACGAAGAGGACAAAAAGCGCCGTCTGGGACCGGACGCGCTGGAGCCCAAGCGGTTGAAGCATAAGAAATTTGCACGGTGAGCAATTGCGCCAACGATTCGGCAGTGAATTCTCCTTTTCGCAGTCTTGATACTTAAGAGCACAACTTGGAGTATTTTGCTTGCCGTCTAAGACTATCGCAAAAGCGCTGACATTCCTATTCTTAGCATCCTCGGGACGGGCGGAAACGTTGCTCGTTCCGGCGATTCCGGACGGTCTGGCGAATGCGACTGCGGTGTTTGACTCTTTAGTATTATATAACGGCGAGGCTGTAGGAAAATCCCCGCAGCTTTACTGGGGAGAAGTGCTTGGGAAGAGATTCATGGCACAGTTCGGAGCGCCGCCTGCCAAACGCATGTTTCCAATGACCATCGCGGTCGATGAGTTGCCTGAGCCGGTGGTTCACTTGCTCGCAAATACACTGACTGCAGATCATTGCTCAAAAGCTGAACTCAGTGGAATCAACGTTGACTGGGCGGATACTGCAATTCGTTTTGAGGGTGAACCGTTCGACGGTGGCTGGTCAGTGAAAACAGCGTGTAGAGAAAAGTTAGAATTGGAATGAGGGGCATGGGCTAGGAAATCCTTAACAAACTTCCCCTTGCCACATCCCCACCCCGATGCCATATCAATGGCGCTTACGTTTTTCTATTTCGACCCACTGT
Source organism: Ruegeria sp. BF12 (assembly GCF_056538705.1). Classification (NCBI taxonomy): domain Bacteria; kingdom Pseudomonadati; phylum Pseudomonadota; class Alphaproteobacteria; order Rhodobacterales; family Roseobacteraceae; genus Ruegeria; species Ruegeria sp. BF12. The sequence continues at coordinate 55,663 of NZ_JBQFTP010000006.1, forward strand.
CCCCGATTCCGGCGCTCAGTCTATCGATCCAGACAACGACGCCGGGCTGCCGCAACACCGTGGGCAGCGCTAAACAGGAGACAACGGATATGCCCGCAGGCACCGTAAAATGGTTCAACACCACCAAAGGCTACGGCTTTATCGCACCCGAAGATGGCGGCAAGGACGTGTTCGTACACATCTCGTCCGTCGAGCGTTCGGGCCTGACCGGTCTGGCCGACAACCAGAAAGTCACATACGAGCTGCGCTCGGGTCGTGACGGCCGCGAAAGCGCGGACAATATCGAACTGGCATAAGTTCATGAAAGGGCAGAGGTTTCCTCTGCCCTTTTCTTTTTAGGCAGGGCACAGCTGCAACAGAAGTGTGTCCCCACGATTACATCACAAATCAGTTACTCTCCCCCAATGATTGACCAGATCGGTTATCATTCCGACACTGGTTTACGATTTTTCTGTTGTCCTCAAGAGAACCGATATGTTCACACGCCGCACTTTCCTTGCAGCTTCCGCAGTAGCGGGCCTGACGCCCGGCATCGCTCTGGCGAAGACGAAAGCTGTTGAATACGACCCCACACCGCAGTTTGTCCGGGTCAAAAAGCAGTTCCAGCCGGGACAGCTCCTCGTGGCACCCCGGTCGTTTTACCTCTACCTGATTACCGAACCTCGCAAGGCAATCCGGTACGGATGCGGCGTTGGAAAGGCCGGATTGGAGTTCACCGGCACGGCCACGATCGACGTCAAGAAAGAGTGGCCGACATGGCGGCCTACCGACGAGATGATCGAGCGGGAGCCGATCACCTATGCCCGATTCAAGGACAATGACTATGTCCAGCCCGGCGGAGATGATAACCCACTCGGAGCGCGTGCGCTGTACCTGTTTCAGAATGGCGTCGATACCTATTTCCGCATCCATGGAACAACGCAGCCGCAGACCATCGGACGCGCAGCCTCAAACGGGTGTATTCGAATGCTGAACGCGCATGTGATTGACCTTTACGCGCGGGTGCCGATCGGAACGGTTGTCACGGTGGTCTGACGCCCTCAGGGTCCGGACCAGTCGACGTCTGTCGCCTCTTCGATATGCAGCAATCCGTCAGGCCAGGGCAGTGTCAATGCCTTGGCCTGTTCTTCGGAACCGGTAAGCCAGGTCTGAACACCAGCGCGGTCCAGCAGGACTCCCATCCGGTGATGAATGGGTTCCACATCTGCATTCGGGGCGCATGTTACGGCAGCGAACTGGTCGACGTGCAGACCACCCGGAGCGTTCCATCTGTCGGTAATCGCCGCAAAGAACAGAGGTGAGCCATCTGCCGCTTTGATCCGCCACGCGGTTTTGCGGCGTTTGTCACCGGTCCACTCATACCACCCGTCCACCGGCACCACCGCGCGGCCAACGCCCTCGAAGGCCGTCTTGTCAAAGACAGTCTCGGATCGGGCATTGATGATGGTTTCCATCACGGGTCGCCCGCGGGCATTTACGCGGCCGACGGGGATCATACCCCAGCGCATTGGTTTAAACCCAGCCTCCGTCAGTACAATCACTTCCTGGCCTGGCTGTATGTTTCGACGCGGTGGTTGAGGGCCGATACCGTTCGGGATGTTCAGCATTTGGGCAATCTCGGACATGGGTCGTGTCAGGAAAAATCGCCCCGGCATTGCTCAATCCTGCCCGGCAGACGCATCGACCAGCTCCAATACAGAAGGGCCGAGCGCTTCTACGATCAGCGCGACACCTGCTTTGTTCGGGTGGATACCGTCAGGTTGCATGAAAGGCCTTACTGCGCTGGGATCACCGTTCGATTGTAACCCTTCGAAGAAGCTTTCCGCAAACAGCACCTGAAACTCTTGTGCTAACTCCGGGTACATCGCATCAAAGGCTTGTTTGTAATCGGTGCCATAGTTTCCCGGTGCCTGCATTCCGATCAACAGAACCTCAACATCAGCCATACGCGCAGTTTTGACGATTGTCTGCAGGTTGGCGCGCGATAGGGCTGGATCTATCCCCCTCAGCAGATCGTTCCCGCCCAGCGCCACGATCATTCCATCCACATCGGGCGTCAGTGTCCAGTCCACACGCGCAGCGCCACCGGCAGTTGTATCCCCGGAAACGCCGGCATTGATCAGGCGTACATCCGCACCCTGATCTTTCAGCCATTGATCCAACTGAGGGACAAAACCATCCTGTTCCGGTAGTCCGTAGCCCTGAGTGAGCGAATCTCCAAGTGCCGCAATGACCACTGGCTCCGCTGTGGCGGCAAAGCCGCAACACACAAACAGTACCGACATCAAGGCCTTGCGCATTTTGCGAACCGCTCCATATCCCAATTGACCGCCCCCTCTTGGAAAGATCTATGACGACACCTGTTCTTTCGCTTAAAAATGCCGCTTTGTCGCTGGATGGCAATGCTGGTCGGGTGAATATCCTGCATGACATTACCCTGACCGTGCAAAAGGGCGAAACGCTGGGGCTGGTCGGGCCGTCAGGATCGGGCAAATCCTCGCTATTGATGCTGATGGGCGGTTTGGAACAGGCGACCGGTGGCAAGATCACAGCCCTTGGTCACAACCTGACCGAAATGGACGAAGACGCTCTGGCGCGTTTCCGGCGCAACGCGATGGGGGTGGTGTTCCAGAATTTCCACCTGATCCCAACCATGACCGCGCTTGAAAACGTGGCCACACCGTTGGAACTGGCCGGACACAAGGATGCGTTTCAACGCGCCGAGGCCGAATTGGATGCTGTAGGCCTTTCCCACCGGCGCGACCACTACCCGGCGCAATTGTCGGGTGGCGAACAACAACGTGTGGCGCTTGCCCGCGCCGCGGCGCCGCGCCCGCAGATTTTGCTGGCGGACGAGCCCACAGGAAACCTCGACGAAGCGAACGGCGCGGCCATCGTGGATTTGCTGTTTGGCCTGCGCGACAGACACGGGGCCACGCTGGTTCTGGTGACGCACAGCCACAGCCTTGCTCGCAAATGCGACCGGGTGGTCCGGTTGCGGGATGGGCGTATCGCGGAAGAAACACATCAAGAGGCTGCGGAATGAGCCTCCGCCTCGCCGGGCGTCTGGCACGCCGGGAACTGCGTGGAGGGTTGCGCGGGTTTCGCGTTTTTCTGGCCTGTCTCGCGCTTGGTGTAGCCGCGATTGCCGCCGTTGGGTCAGTCCGCCATGCGATCCAGGCGGGTTTGACCAAGGAAGGCGCGGCCCTGCTGGGCGGGGACGCTCAATTGGAGTTCACCTACCGGTTCGCAACGGATGACGAACGCGCATGGATGGACCGGACCGGGACCGATGTGTCCGAGGTGGTTGATTTCCGGTCCATGGCTGTTTTCGAACAAGGCGCCGAAGCGCAACGCGCGCTCACCCAGGTCAAGTCGGTGGATGACACATACCCCTTGTTGGGATCACCCGTTCTTGAACCTGCAATGCCGCTTTCGGACGCACTGGGCACGCATCAGGGCCTTCCCGGGGCGATTATGGACCCGTCGCTGATTGATCGGCTTGGCCTTACGGTCGGAGATCGCTTTGCCCTCGGCACGCAGGAGTTCGTTTTGACGGCGGCTCTGATCCATGAACCGGACGGGGCCGCGGACGGTTTTGGACTGGGTCCGCGCACGCTGGTCAGAACTGAGGACTTGGAGGCATCGGGTTTGTTGGCACCGGGAACGTTGTTTTCCACGAAGTACCGGTTGAACCTGTCTTCGGACACCAATCTTGAACGCCTGTCGGTTGAGGCGCAGCAGAATTTTGATGGCACCGGCATGCGCTGGACCGATGCACGAAACGGCGCGCCGGGGATCGCGGAGTTTGTTGGACGGCTCAGCGCCTTTTTGGTGCTGGTTGGACTGTCCGGTCTGGCTGTCGGCGGCATCGGCGTATCTGCCGCTGTGCGCGCCTATTTGTCTCAGAAGACGGAAACCATTGCGACGCTGCGCACTTTGGGGGCAGACAAGGCGACTATTTTTCAGACCTATATGATCCAGATCGGTGTTTTGTCGGGGATCGGCATCCTGCTTGGCGTGGCCTTGGGCGGAGCTCTGCCCCTGTTGCTCGCACCGCTGATTGAAGCCAGCCTTCCGGTACCTGCTGTATTTTCGCTGTATCCTGCGCCTCTGGCAGAAGCCGCGCTTTACGGGCTGCTTACGGCCTTTCTGTTCACGCTCTGGCCTCTCGCCCGCACCGAAGAGGTGCGCGCAGCGACCTTGTTCCGCGACGCGCTGACTTCGGCCCAGGCGCTCCCCCGAGGCGTCTATGTCATTGCGACCGGAGCGGGCTTAATCCTGCTGGTCCTATCGGCCGCCTGGTTCAGCGGCTCGGCGCGTCTGACCCTCTGGACCGCCGGCGGGCTGGCAGGCGCGCTGCTGTTGCTGTCTGTTGCCGCCTTTGCGGTGCGCAGGCTAGCGCGCATAAGCACCCCATCGGCGCGCGGACGCCCGGCCCTGCGGTGGGCTTTGTCAGCCATTTCCGACCCGCGTGAAGGCGCTGCATCTGTCGTGCTGTCTTTGGGGCTTGGGCTTTCGGTCCTGGCCGTCGTCGGTCAGATTGACGGCACCCTGCGCAACGCAATTTCCGGAAATCTACCGGATGTCGCCCCCTCTTATTTCTTCGTCGACATACAAAAGGACCAGATGCCGGGCTTTTCCGAGCGTCTGACGTCCGACCCGGCAGTCAGCCGGATCGAAAGCGCGCCGATGCTGCGCGGGATCATCACACAGATCAACGGCCGACCCGCGCGCGAGGTAGCAGGCGACCACTGGGTTCTGGATGGTGACCGGGGTGTCACCTATTCGGTCCAACCGCCCGCAAACACGCGCATTACCGCCGGAGAATGGTGGGACGAAGACTATTCAGGCGCGCCGCAAGTAAGCTTTGCGGCCGAAGAAGCTGAGGAAATGGGTCTGAAACTTGGCGACCAGCTGACAGTCAACATATTGGGGCGGGACATAACCGCAGAACTTACGTCCTTGCGCGAGGTGGATTTCTCGAACGCTGGCATGGGCTTTATCATGTCATTGAACCCGTCGGCATTGGCCGGTGCTCCGCACAGCTTCATCGCGACGGTCTATGCCGAGGAACAGGCCGAAGCCGCGATACTGCGCGATTTGGCAGGGCAATTCCCCAACATAACCGCGATCCGGGTTCGCGACGCCATTGACCGTGTGTCCGGCCTGCTGGCAGGGATAGCGGCCGCCACCTCCTATGGCGCGGGCATTTCCCTGCTGACGGGTTTCCTGGTCCTGATCGGCGCAGCCGCCGCCGGAGAGCCCGCCCGCCGGTACGAAGCCGCGATCCTCAAGACACTCGGCGCGGATCGGCGTAGAATTCTGCTCAGCTTTGCGTTGCGCGCCCTATTTCTGGGCGCTGCCGCAGGTGGCGTTGCCCTGCTTACAGGCATTCTGGGGGGCTGGGCGGTAGCCACCTATATCTTCGACACCGGGTTTTCCGTCATCTGGACGTCCGCGATCGGTATCGTATTGGCAGGCATCATCGTGACGCTCGGCGCAGGGCTGATCTTTGCATTGCGCCCCTTAGCCGTTCGTCCTGCAACTATCCTGCGCGCCAGCGATTAAGCGACGCGCGCGCAGGCGACCGGTTGCAGGATTTGCAGCAGATGATCGTTGTCGCACACAAGGGCGTCCAGGGTGATCTCGTCCAGCGAGGCGTAGAACACCTCTGCCGCGTCCTGCAGCGCCAATCGCAGACGGCAGGCGTCCGTCAACGGGCATGTGTTGTCTGCATCCGCAAAACACTCGGCCAAGGGCAGATCGCCTTCGACATGACGGAACACCGACCCGATGCGTATCTGATCAGCCGACCGGCCAAGCATCATGCCACCATTGCGTCCGCGCTGGGTGCTGAGATAGCCTAGTTGGCTAAGCTGATTGATCACTTGGGCCAGATGGTTCTCGGAAATATTGCACACTTCGGCAATTTCAGATTTCGTGACCAACCTGTCCTGATGCGCCGCGCAGTACATCAGCAAGCGCACTGCAATGTTCGTTCGTTTGGTAATCCGCATAGGGGCCTCCCTAAAATCAAGATGCGACCTTATTGCATGTCCGGCAAAAAAGCGGTTTGACATACATCAATCGTCAGGAAAGGACCGAACGGCGCATGGCAGACCCCTATTTCTTTGGTTACGGCAGCCTCGTGAACCTTGCGACCCACGACTTTCCCGACGCGCGTCCAGCCCGGTTAAAAGGATGGCGGCGCGCCTGGCGGCATACCGACCTGCGCCCGGTTGCCTTTCTGACGGCCGTGCCGGACGCAGAGTCAGAGATCGAAGGCATGATCGCCCACGTCCCCAAAAACGACTGGGCCGCATTGGACGAGCGGGAATGGGCGTATGACCGGGTCCCCGCGACTCAGTCGGTTACACACCCGTTGAAGCATGAGGTCGAAATTGCCGTCTACGCGGTGCCGCACGGCCGCCACAACGCTCCGACCAATCGCCACCCGCTTTTGCTGAGTTACATCGACGTGGTCGTTCAAGGCTATCTCCGCGCGTTTGGCGAGGACGGAGCGGATCGTTTCTTTGCCACCACCGATGGTTGGGAATCCCCGATCCTGAACGACCGCGCCGAGCCCAGATACCCGCGCCACCAGCAGTTGAAACCGACCGAGGTCGAGTACGTGGATGACCGCCTCAACCGTATCGCTGCGCGGATCGTGCAGACGGCATAGAAAAAGGCGGGATCGTTTGACCCCGCCCTTCAGCTCAATATCATTGGACGCTTAGCCGCGCGCGCGGATCACCTGCAGCAATGGCAACAAGGTAGCCATCTCAGGCCCACGCTCCATACCGGTCAGCGCCTTGCGCAGCGGCATGAACAGGCCTTTGCCTTTACGGCCCGTGGCCTCTTTCACGGCGCTGGTCCATTTGCCCCAGGTTTCGCCATCGAACGGATCGTCGGGCAGCAGGGTCATTGCCTCGGCGATAAAGTCACGATCCTCATCCGCAATCAGAGGCTCGGCCCCGTCACGGCACAGCTCCCACCAGCCCTTGAGATCGGCCAGAGTGGTGATGTTCTCACGCGCCATCGCCCAGAACGACTCGGCCAGATCAGCTGGAACGCCCGCCTCTGCCACAGCCTCGGCCACATCGGCCAGCGGTAGGGACTGCAGGTGCTTCGCGGTCAGCGGGAACAGGTCCTGAACGTCAAACTTAGTCGGCGCCGCGCCAAAGCGGTTCACGTCGAAGCCTTCGATCAGTTCTGCCATGTCGGACCGCAGCTCGACCGGATCGGACGAGCCCAAACGTGCCATCAGGCTCAGCAGCGCCATTGGCTGCACGCCCTGTTCGCGCAGATCGCGTAGGGCCAGCGTGCCAAGACGTTTCGATAGCGCCTCACCTTGCGGGCCGGTCAGCAAGGAATGGTGGGCAAAACGCGGGCAGTTGCCGCCCAGCGCTTCGATGATCTGAATCTGCGTCGCGGTGTTGGTCACGTGATCCGAGCCACGCACCACATCCGTCACGCCCATCTCGGTATCGTCAACCACGGAGGCAATCGTATAGAGAACCTGACCGTCGCCGCGGATCAGCACAGGATCAGATACCGATGCGGCGTCGATCGAGATGTCGCCCAGAATGCCGTCATTCCATTCGATCCGCTCGTGATCCAGCTTGAAGCGCCAGACACCATTGCCACGCTCGGCGCGCAGGGCCTCTTTCTCAGCGTCCGACAGGTTCAGCGCAGCCCGGTCATAAACCGGCGGCTTGCCCATGTTCAATTGCTTCTTGCGCTTCAGGTCCAGCTCGGTTGGCGTCTCGAACGCCTCATAAAACCGACCCATCTCGCGCAGCTTGTCAGCGGCTTCGGCATAGCGGTCCAGTCGATCCGACTGCCGCTCAACCCGGTCCCAGTGCAGGCCCAGCCACTCCATATCCTGTTTGATGGCGTCGACATATTCTTCCTTCGACCGTTCAGGATCGGTGTCGTCGATGCGCAGGATGAACGTGCCGCCTGCTTTGCGGGCGATCAGATAGTTCATCAGGGCGGTGCGCAGGTTGCCCACATGGATGTAACCGGTGGGCGACGGGGCAAAACGGGTGGTTGTCATAGGTGTCTCCTGTTGGCGCGGCTCTTGTCACAAAGGCGCGTTTTTGTCCAGCAGGGGTTTCAGGTCGGCTCGACGGGCCAATGTTGGTTGAGGTCTTTCAACCCGGCTCGGATCAGTTCGGAAAGAACGTCCATATCGATATCCGCCAGCTTGTTCACGTAGAGACAGGATTTGCCCAGCTTGTGCTTGCCCAATCGGGACAGGATATCCCCGAAGTCCGCGTATCCGGGCATGATATAGATCGACAATGCCGTTTTGCGCGGGGAAAAGCCAGTTGCCAGAAAGTCGCCTTCGCGCCCGGTTTTGTACCGATAGTGGTAACGGCCGTACCCAACGATTGATGTCCCCCACATCACAGGTTCAAACCCGGTGGTTTTTCGAAACAGCAAGTTTAAAGCGCACGCATCTTCCGCTTTTTTCGCGGGCTGAACGGCAGAAAGAAAGCTGTCGACACTTTGTCCGGTAGGGACGGTCTTATTCACAGATCGCGACATAAACAAAAATTAACACGTAATGTTCATCCACGCAGCCCATTTGAAAGATGTATAAACTGGCAAGAGACTTGCGCTGACCTAACTCACCTATTGGTGTTCTGACAGGGAGAACCAAAATGACCATCAAAATGACACGCCGCGCAGCCCTAGGCACCGCGGCAGCTTTGCCGTTTGCCGCAGCCGCCGCACCGGTTCTGGCGGCCGGAACTGAGACCAAGGCAAACTCGACCATCGCCAAGTCCTTTAAGCTGGGCGATTTTACCGTAACCACTCTGCTGGATGGCAGCCTGCCCCGCGACGGAGCGCAGGAGATCTTTGGTGGTGGCGCTTCGGACGAAGACTTTGCGAAAGTGTCGGCGGATAACTTTATCACACCGGATGTCGCGCAATTCTTCTTTACCCCGACACTCGTCAACACCGGGTCAGAGCTGGTTCTGTTCGACACAGGGCTGGGACAAGGCGGTATCCAGGCAGCACTGGCGGATGCCGGTGTCACCCCGGATCAGATTAATGTTGTCGTCATCACCCATATGCATCCCGATCATATTGGCGGCATGACCACCAATGATGCGCCGACCTTCCCGAATGCGCGCTATGTGACAGCGTCTCCGGAATACGATTTCTGGGCAGCGCAGGACGCGGGCAATCGTGTCGGCGATCTGGTCGCAGCCAAGGTGACGCCGTTGGCCGAGAAAATGACCTTTGTGGAAGACGGTGGCGAAGTGGCATCCGGGATTACCGCTACTGCAGCTTACGGGCACACGCCGGGTCACACCGTCTATCACCTGGAAAGCAACGGTCAACGCCTGGTGCTGACAGCAGACCTAGCAAACCACTATGTCTGGTCCTTTGCCCATCCGGAATGGGAGGTTCGCTTTGACATGGACAAGGCCGCAGCCACCGCATCCCGCCGCAACGTCCTGGGTATGTTGGCGGCAGACAAAGTCCCGATGATCGGCTATCACATGCCGTTCCCGGCGGCTGGCTTTGTCGAGACACGCGGCGATGGGTTCCGCTTTGTCCCGGTCAGCTATCAGATGATGGGCTGATACATCAGTAACCCGCGTCCGGCCGTACTTTTGACCCATCCGTGAAACGGGACAGGCGAAAGGCGGCCGGATCTACGCATGGCGTGGTTCCACAAACCAGATCGGCCATCAATCGGCCCGCGCCGGGACCGATGCCAAAGCCGTGACCTGAAAATCCTGTGGCAATGAACATCCCCGGAATTTCATCGACGCCAGATACGACAGGGATTGCGTCTGGCGTGACGTCGATTAAACCTGCCCAACTTTGGACAATCTCAGCCTGATCAAGTGCCGGGAAACCTTTGCGTGCATGAGCCCAAGCTTGCCTCAGGGCCTTGGCAGAGGGCTCCGGATCGAGAACGCGGCAATGCTCGAACGGTGTTACGTCAGTGGGCAGCCACGAACGGTCCTGCCCTGCCTCCGCCGCCCAGCGTTTTGAGAACCTGAAACGCAGGGATCGCCATTCCTGTCGGAATGCCGGCAGAAACTGCAACCCGAGCCGGAAACTGTCCGGCACGATGTCCACTGTGTTTTCATGTCCCGACGCAATGGTATAGCCGCCATCGGCCCTCTTCCGTATCGCGAAATCGCTGGACCACAGGGCTGTTTCGGGTCCGTCCGCTGGCGAGGTGCGCAGAACCGTATTAAGCACCTTGAGCTGCGGTAGTTCGATCCCGGCATTCCCGGCAAACAAGCGAGACCACGCGCCGCCGGCCAGAACAACACGCTCACAGGCGACCCGGCCGCGCTCGGTAAACACACCCGCGATATGACCGGCCTGAACGTCCACGCTGCGCACCGCGCAGTTGGTGACCAAAGATGCACCCTTGTCACGCGCAGCCTCGGCGATTGCGGGGGCCGCCCATTGCGGCTCAGCCCTACCGTCCTGAGGCATAAACAGGGCACAGTCCAATTCAGTTCGGTTCCCGGGCAGCAGAGCCTCCAACTCAGCGCCTGACACCATCTTCGCACCGGTTTGCAACCCGTCCACGTGACACGCCCAGCGCTCCAAGTTTTTCTGATCTCGTGCGCCAGAGGCCCCGAATAATATACCAGAGCGTCTAAAGCCGGTCTTTCGGCCGATGCGGTGATCCAGGTTTTCCCAAATGTTCTGGGCCTCAAGAACCAATGGAATTTCACGCGGGTCACGCATACCCAAACGGACCCAGCCCCAATTCCTGGAACTCTGCTCGCCCGCAATCTGGCCCTTTTCGCACAAAAGAACGGACGCGCCCCGTTCTGACAGTTCCAGCGCGGTGGCGGCACCAATAATTCCCCCGCCGATAACAACGACATCAACAGCTTTGGGCAGGTGAAGATCAGGTTCTACGGGGGTTGGCTTTGGGCCGGGCATCTACCGCTCTTACTTCATTGCTCGGACCGCAATGAATGCCCGGTATCCGCCCTTAGGCAACACGTCAGACGACGTGAGTTTCACAATTTTCAGAAGCTGTGGCCATAGTGCCAGAATGGACCCGAACACTATTTGGCCAACTGAGTCGGGCCGTTATGCGGCACCGCACAGTTCAGCCCATTTTTGGCGCAGAGTGGCTGCAAGCCCAGCCTCATTGCCCGAGGTTTCTTCGTTCAAGCTTTCCTGTGAAGGTAGTTCCGGAAGAACCGAAGAGGTTGCCGGTTCGCGCTGCGTCTTTTGCGGCTCTGACGGCGCCTCGGCCCCCATCAGATCGGCAATCGCAGAATCGAGTTTGCTTTCGTTCAGTTCGCGTCCCTCAGACTCCATGGTTTTCCACGGCAATGGCGAGTGGAGAGACCTATCGTATTGCTCACGCATTTTCACACCAAATCGTTAACACAGACACCCAGCTACTGATGCGACACACGCGACCCGGAACAGGGGCACCGAGCCATTTCAAATGCGCCGCATCTGCCCCACTTGAGGCGGCAATTAAGCCAAAATGTGGCAGAAAAATGTCATACTTTCAAGCGCGTTGCGCCGCGGGCGGTCAATTCACAAAAGCATTGTACGCACATCAAAAACAATGCGCACACACAGGATCATTTTGCGAATTTCAGAAACTTAGAAAAACTCTGCGCTGCCGCGTCCGGATTCGGTTCAGGATCGGTCCCGCCAACGGTTTACGATCGGGTATCTGCGGTCCAGCCAGAACGCCCGCTTGGTCAGACGTGTCCCGGGCGCGGACTGAAAGCGTTTGTACTCGCTGATATAAATCAGGTGTTCAACGCGGCGGGCAACATCGGCGTCGAACCCGGCCGCTTCGCAATCAGCAATCGAACCGTCGCGGTCGACCAGAATTTCCAAAATGGCGTCCAGCTCGGGATAATCCGGAAGGCTATCGCTGTCCTTCTGATCTTCGCGCAGTTCGGCACTGGGTGGCTTGTCGATGACCGAAGGGCGGATCACCTCGCCTTCAGGGCCCATCATCCAGTCGCGGTGATTGGCGTTGCGCCAGCGGCAAGTTTCAAACACGCGAGTCTTGTACAGGTCCTTAATCGGGTTATAGCCGCCATTCATGTCGCCATAAATCGTGGCATACCCGACTGCGACCTCGGATTTGTTGCCCGTGGTCAGCAGCATCTCGCCGAATTTGTTGGAGATCGCCATCAACAGCAATCCGCGCAGGCGGGACTGGATGTTTTCCTCGGTCAAGTCCGCGTCACGCCCGGCGAACAGGCTGGCCAGAGTGTCGGTAACCGCCGCTCGGCTGTCCGAGATCGGCACGTAGTCGTAATGCACGCCCAGCGCCTTCGCGACAGCCTCAGCGTCATCCAACGAGGCCTGGCTAGTATACTCCGACGGCAGCATCACGCAGCGGACGTTTTCAGCGCCGATGGCATCCACGGCAATGGTTGCAACCAAAGCCGAATCCACGCCACCCGACAGCCCCAACAGTGCCTTTTTGAACCCGGTTTTACCCATATAGTCGCGCAGCGATTGGACCATTGCGCGATAGTCCTGCTCCCATTCATCGGGTTGCGGCACGATCTCGGTCGGCACAATGCGCCAGCCACCATCACCGCGTTCCAGGTCAATCTGAGTAACGGCCTCGTCGAAAACCGGCATCCGGAACGCCATTTCACCGCCGGGGTTGAGGCCAAACGTTGCCCCATCAAAAACCTGATCGTCCTGCCCGCCAACCATGTTCAGGTAGATCAGCGGCAAGCCGGTTTCGACCACACGGGCGACCATATGGTTCAGACGCACATCGTATTTATTGCGAAAGTAAGGCGAGCCATTCGGGATCAGCAGAAATTCTGCCCCGGTCTCTTCCAGCGTCTCTGCAACGTCCGGGTGCCAGCTATCTTCGCAGATCGGGCTGCCGATCCGGGAGTTCCCGACCGAGTAGGGCCCGCCCAGCGGCCCGGCATCATACAGGCGCACTTCATCGAACACTGTTTCATTCGGCAGGTGGTGCTTCAGAACCTTGCTGCCGATGCGGCCACCTTTGAGGATGAGGTAAGCATTAAAAAGATCACCGTTTTCCGCCCAGGGACCTCCAATGGCAATCGCCGGGCCATCCGCACATTGCGCCGCCAGGTTCTGAACCGCTGCCATGGCCGCCTGGTGAAACACCGGCTTCATTATCAGGTCCTGCGTATTGTAGCCGGTGATGAACATTTCCGGGAAAGCCACCAGATCAGCGCCAGCTTCTTTCCCTTGTTTCCAGGTCGCCAACGCCTTGGCCGCATTCCCTTCGATATCCCCAACAGTGGGGTTGAGTTGCGCCAGAGTGATGCGGAAACGGTTGGTCATGCTGCCCTCTTGCCCTCGTCAGTCCTATTGCCATTTAGCAGATCGCACCGCGAGTAAAAGGCAAATGCGGCAAAACACGTTGCTCTGTCCGCACGGGTATCTTAGTTTTGCGCGAACAGGTGACAACCGGGCAACGCAGGAACAACCATGAACGCTATCCGCATTTCTTTTGCCGCCACGGCGCTGGCTTTTCTGGCCGCATCCGCCTTTGCGCAGGACGGGCAGGTGATCGTTGCGGATGACGATGTCGGTGGTGTGTACGAAGGTACATTCCTGAACGGCCTGCGCCACGGCGAAGGCACCTATCGCTTGCCGAACGGGTTCGAATATGTCGGCGAGTGGGTCGAAGGCGAAATTCAGGGCAAGGGCATCGCGCGCTACGTCAATGGCTCGGTCTATGAGGGGATGTTCGCGCAGGGGCAACCCGAAGGTCAGGGCAAGATTATCTACCCGGATGGCGGCAGCTACGAAGGTGAATGGTCCAACGGCTCAATCAACGGAACCGGCGTCGCGACGTACTCGAACGGCGTCCGCTACGAAGGCAACTTCAAGGACGCGCGCTATCACGGCAAGGGTGTTCTGACCGATCCCAGCGGGTACAGCTACGATGGCGATTGGGTCGATGGCGTTAAGCATGGCAAAGGTAAAATCACCTCGGCGCAGGGCAGCGTTTACGAAGGCGACATCAAGGACGGAATGCGCGACGGACAGGGTACCCTGACTGTATCCGATGGAATGACATACACCGGCGATTGGTCCCAGGACAGCATGACCGGAAAAGGTCGCCTGTTGCAAGCCAATGGTGACCTCTACGAAGGCGATCTGATCGATGGTCGCCGACAGGGAAATGGCAAGGCCACCTATGCCAATGGCGCGACCTATGAAGGCGAGTATTTGGATGACCGCCGCCACGGCAAAGGGCGCTTTCTGGGGACCGACGGGTTTGACTACACCGGAGAATGGAAAGACGGGCAAATCGAAGGGCTGGGTGAGGTCACCTACCCCGACGGCGCGACCTATACCGGAGATTTCAGCGCGGATCTGCCTCATGGCAAGGGCGTCCAGACCTATCCAGACGGAACAGTCTACGACGGTGAATGGACCGCCGGTATCTTTGAAGGCAATGGCAAGGCCACCTACCCCAACGGTGTCGTTTACCAAGGGCAGTTCAGAAACGGGCTGAGCCATGGCACCGGCGTTCTGACCTTTGCAAATGGCTATCGTTACGAGGGCGATTGGGTTGAAGGCGCGCGCCAGGGCAAAGGCAAAGCCAACTTCCCTGATGGAACGGTCTATGAGGGCGACTTCAAAGACGGCCAGCGCCATGGTCAGGGAACCATAAAAACGCTGCGCGGCTTCACCTATACCGGTGCTTGGGCCGAAGGGAAGATCAGCGGTGAAGGGACCGCGACCTATGCCACCGGTGACGTTTATGAGGGAACCTTCCTGGATAACAAGCGGCACGGGAACGGCACAATGCGGTACGCGAATGGTCAGGAAGAAACCGGCGTTTGGGAAAACGGCGTCCTTCCGAGAGAAAACGTTACTGCACCTGAGGAAAACAACACCGAAAGCGAGCCGGAAACCCCGCCCTCTGACGGCTGACCTACTTCACCACGGTACCGGTCGACCGGCCCAGTCGAAAAACCCACCCGTATCGGCCGGACTCAGGGCCTTTGCTACAGCTAACAGGTGTTCCGCTGCTTCATCCGGCTCAACGGCCGGGTGCCGCCCCACATATTTTTCAGTGAAAGCTGTCTGTACCGTGCCCGGATGCAGGGCCACGCAAATTGATTGCTTGTGAGTTCGGGCCAGCTCAATCGCGGATGTCCGGACAATCTGGTTCACCGCTGCCTTGGACGCCCGATAGCTGATCCAACCTCCGAGGCGGTTGTCACCAATAGACCCGACACGAGCCGACAGAACAGCAAAAACCGACCGCCGGTCACGGGGCAACAGGCGCGCGGCGTGGCCCAAGACCAAAGCAGGACCTACGGCGTTTAACGCGAACTGATCCATCATCGCCTGTGCAGATACTGATTTGATGGTCTTTTCCGGCGGCGCTCCGTTGACCTCCAAAGCTCCGGACGCAATCAGGATCAAGTCAAAAGGCCCAGCCGTCTCTGTAAGCGTCTGGTTAACGTCCTCGGGGTTGGTCAGGTCAAAGCTGTCCTGCGATCTCGACAAGCGAGTGACCGCAACCGACTGCCGGTCGAGGTTTTCACTAATTGCGCCCCCTATTCCGCCCGATGCTCCGATGATGAGTGCAGTTTTCATACAGAATGAACTAGCCGCCGGGATGTCGCGATCAACGCCCGCACAAGAGAAAAGGAAACAGCGGCAAACGGAAGGTGCAAATTGGTTCTTTTCATTCCTGTCCCGCGATGTATAACCTCAATCCCATGATCAACCGCGCAGATATCCTTGTTGCCGACACCGCCATTCGCGGTGCGTCTCTGCGTGGCCTACTGATCCTAATCCGCCTCTGAGCGTGCCATCCGGCGCGCCCGCTCAGAGGAGGACGCCCGCGCGCCACAGGCTTTAGGACAGAAGAAGAAAGAGATTCCCATGAACAACGTGACCGACCAAGACCGTGTCTTGATCTTTGACACAACCCTGCGCGACGGCGAGCAAAGCCCCGGCGCGACCATGACCCATGACGAAAAGCTCGAGATTGCCGAGCTGCTGGACGACATGGGCGTCGATATCATCGAGGCCGGGTTCCCCATCGCATCCGAAGGTGATTTCAAGGCGGTATCCGAGATTGCCCAACGGTCGAAAAACAGCCGTATCTGTGGTCTGGCCCGCGCCAATTTCGCGGATATCGACCGCTGCTGGGAGGCTGTGAAACACGCAGGCAAAAGCCGGATTCACACCTTCATCGGCACATCGCCGCTGCACCGCGCCATTCCGAACCTCACACAGGATGAGATGGCCGAGAAAATCCACGAAACGGTCAGCCACGCCCGCAACCTGTGCGAAAACGTGCAGTGGTCGCCAATGGATGCGACCCGGACCGAGTGGGACTATCTGTGCCGCGTGATCGAGATCGCGATCAAGGCCGGTGCGACGACGATCAACATTCCTGACACCGTGGGCTACACGGCACCGATGGAGTCCGCCGACCTGATCAAACGCCTGATTGAAACGGTTCCGGGCGCGGATGAGGTGGTCTTCGCGACCCACTGCCATAACGACCTTGGCATGGCGACCGCGAACTCGCTGGCTGCGGTCGCGGGTGGTGCGCGTCAAATCGAATGCACCATTAACGGTCTGGGTGAACGCGCAGGCAACACCGCATTGGAAGAGGTTGTGATGGCGCTGCGCACGCGCAACGATATCATGCCGTGGAAAACGGGTATCGACACCACCAAGATCATGCATATCTCGCGGCGTGTCGCGACGGTGTCCGGCTTCAACGTGCAGTTCAACAAAGCGATCGTCGGCAAGAACGCGTTCGCGCATGAAAGCGGCATCCATCAGGACGGGATGCTGAAGAACCGCGAAAACTTTGAGATCATGCGCCCCGAAGATATCGGTCTGTCCGGCACCTCATTGCCCCTGGGCAAGCATTCGGGCCGCGCGGCGCTGCGCGACAAACTGAACACTCTGGGCTATGAGGTTGGCGACAACCAGCTCAAGGATATCTTCGTTCGGTTCAAGGAATTGGCTGACCGCAAGAAAGAAGTGTTCGACGACGACATCATCGCCCTGATGACGCTGGACGATGATGACGGCGACGATCACCTGCAGCTTGTATCCATGAAGGTCACCTGCGGCACCGTCGGCAAGGCCGAAGCCACGCTCGAAATGGAAGTGGACGGCAAAGAGGTCATCGCCACAGAATCCGGCGATGGCCCTGTCGATGCCGCGTTCCGCGCCATTCGCGTGGTGCATCCGAACACAGCACATCTGCAGCTGTATCAGGTTCATGCGGTAACTGCCGGAACGGACGCACAGGCCACGGTATCGGTACGACTGGAAGAAGACGGCATGATCGCAACCGGACAGTCCGCCAATACGGATACGGTCGTGGCCTCGGCCAAGGCGTATATCCACGCGCTGAATCGCCTGATCGTGCGCCGCGAAAAGGCCGGCCCCGGCGCAGATGCGCGCGAGATCAGCTACAAAGACCTGACCTAAACACACAGTGTTCAAAACAGACGGCCCGAGATTTCGGGCCGTTTTTTTGGTCAAGACGTAGGCTCTCAGGAAAGGCCTGCCTTCTCTAGCCCCTGAACCAGGTGCTGTACGGCATCTTCGGTGTCATAGTGCAGCGTGGCAATTAAATCCGCGATTTTGAACTCAGGATTTTCGGCATAAATAGCCCGAGCATACCTTTTTGCCTTATCCGAATTTCCCAGCCATCCGTGGCACGCGGCGACATAGGCGTTCTGAGCCAAGTCCAACAGTGGCAGACGGGCAAAGTCGTCCAGCGCCTGCTCATACTGTTTGGCGGTGAAGCGGGCGCGGCCCAGATGGCTCCAGAATCGCGCTGGGTGGTGGGGGTTGAGGCGCATCGCCTTCTGAATCCACTCGGCCCCTTCCTCGGGTCGGCCCACCCAGGTCAAAAGCTCGCCCATCTGGACCACAACCAGATCATAGTTCGGGTTCAAAGACAGGGCGCGTTCCTGATGATACCGGGCGCGCGCCAGCTTGTTGCGCAGGATTGCAACGGCGGCCATCAACCGATGCACGTCTGCGTCATTGTCATCCAGGGACGCGGCTTTGTGGATTGCCTCCTCACACTCTGCCAGCATCTCTTCCGGATCATCGCACCAGCCATATCCCCAGGCCTGCCCGCGGATACACCCGCTCCAGGCATGCGCATGCGCGTATTCGGGGTCCAGCTCGATCGCCCGGTCTATCAGATTGGTGGCCTCGGCATTATCCTCGCGCGTGCTGCGATGATGCAGGACTTTTGCCGCCAGAACACATTCATATGCCGCCAGGTTGGACGGCTGCTTTCGTGTCAAACCTTCTTGCTGCGATGCCTCAATACGTCCCGGCAGGGTGGCGACAACTGCCGATGTAACCTCATCCTGTATCGAGAATATGTCGTCCAGATCGCGGTCATATTTTTCGGCCCAGATATGCCCGTCACTCTGACTGTCGATCAACTGCACGGTCACTCGCAATCGGTTGCCAGCCTTGCGAACGCTGCCTTCGACGATGTACCGCGCGCCCAAAGCCTCGCCTACCTCGCGCAGGTTCACGGCCTGCCCCTTGTAGACAAAACTCGAATTGCGCGAGATCACAAACAGCTCGTGCCGACGGCTGAGTTCGGTCAGCAGATCTTCAGTCAGGCCGTCGACAAAGAACTCCTGCTCCGGGTCGCCGCTCATGTTCTCGAACGGCAAGACCGCAATCGAAGGTTTAACGACTTTGGTCGAACCCTCGCCCGCCACACTTTCATCTGCAGCCTCGGCCGGTGCGTCCAATTCGACGCGAAAGGCGCGTACAGGCTGGGTCAGATTCTTGAGCGAAAGATCCCCCAAATCCTGATAGCCCAAGTCCAGACGGTTGGTGACCTGATCATGAACGGTGCCGGAAATCAGCACCTCTCCGGCATTGGCGGATTGCTCAAGGCGGGCGGCCACGTTGACCCCGCTGCCAAAGATATCGTCGTCTTCAAAGATAATCTCATCAAGGTTGATGCCAATCCGGAATTGGATGCGCTGATCCTTTGGCACGTCGGCATTGCGGCGAAACATCCGGTTTTGGACCTCGACCGCACACAGAACGGCATCGCTGGCGCTGGGAAATTCGACCAGCATTCCGTCGCCCGTCGTTTTGATGATTTTGCCGCCGTTTTTTTCAATCGACGGATCAATGAGTTCGATCCGGTGTGTGCGCAGACGGGCAAGCGTGCCCTGCTCATCGGTTTCCATCAACCGGCTGTAACCAACCATATCGGCTGCCAAAACTGCGGCAAGTCGGCGATCCATCGCACCCCCCCTGCGGCAATTCTAGTGCCGGGCGGCACACCCTAACAAGGAAATTCGCGGATATGGGCGGTTCAGGCAGCTTGGCGAATGATGTCCATAGCCCCAGTTCGCTGCCTGAAAACCGAGTTATTCAGACAAATAAGCGCAGCCTTCGTCAGGCCGCCCCCATCGTGTGATCGAACTGTGAAAGCTCTACGGCCAGTAAAACAAGGTCAGGTCCGCTGGCTTTTCCGCCCCGACCAGCGAGTACTCATACACCGGCGAGTCGTTGAGGTCATTCATCCCCGACACCGCGTACCCCTCGGTCGGCATGTAATTTGCGTCATAGTTCAAGTCATAATCCCCGTTCTCGTCGTGAAAGGCGATTATGGCAAAGTAACCGCTATCGAGATCGGGGAAGTCGAACCGGAGCGGTGTCTCGGAAGCCGGAGCCTCAAGATAGCCGGCGGCCTTGGTGTAATCCATATTGTCAAACGCCGTCTGCTGGTCAAAGGCCATGACGATCACGTTGCCCTTGGTGCTGCGTGCGCCGTGCAGATTGACGGTCAGGCCCTCGTTTTGCGAAGCTCCGGTGGTCGAGGCTGCGGCGTCGTCAATGTTGGCACTAAAGCCCGAGGCGACCCAGGCCCCTCCGACGAACAGCCCTGCTGTCACGATGGCCGCGACGATGCGTTGTGTGTTGCTTGGCATCTTTTGCGCTCTTTCGTGCTACTCTGCTGGTTTACGTTGCTTACGGCTGTTCTTTGGCTGCCAGCCCGGTGGCCCGAAGAAGACACCCAGCTTGTTGCCGAACCCCGGCATGTTCCATACGTCCTTGAACAGGCGGGCAAAGCCATGAAGGAAGGCGACGAAGGGATTGATCGAGTCGATTGGCTTGACCAGACCATAGACCACCTTTTCGTTTTCCTCTTCAAAGGTTCCGAACATGCGATCCCAGATGATCAGGATGCCGGCATAGTTCTTGTCCAGATATTTGCGGTTGGACCCGTGGTGCACACGGTGATGCGAGGGCGTGTTGAAGATATACTCGATCGGGCGCCACAGCTTCTTGATCACCTCGGTATGCAGGGCCGTCTGATACAGCTGCACCAGCAGTTCCGCGACCAGAACCATGAACGGGTTGAAGCCCAGAAGAACCAGCG
The DNA here is from genome assembly GCF_056538705.1 of Ruegeria sp. BF12. NCBI lineage: Bacteria > Pseudomonadati > Pseudomonadota > Alphaproteobacteria > Rhodobacterales > Roseobacteraceae > Ruegeria > Ruegeria sp. BF12. The sequence goes on from NZ_JBQFTP010000006.1 coordinate 76,070, forward strand.
GCAGGTGGAAAAACAGCGGCCAGAAACCGTCCAGCGGACCATGGCGGTAGGCCACCGAGATATTGAAGAAGGGCGAGCTGTGGTGGACCGAGTGCGTGGCCCAGAGGAAGTTGATCCGGTGAAGAATCCGGTGCTCCCAATAGTAAGCAAGGTCCGCAAGGATCAGCACGATGATGAACGAGGCCCAGATGGTTGGTATGTCGAACACTGCGAATTGCGACGCCCAGACATAGGCACCGATGTAAAAACCGGCCAGCAGAACAAAGCTGATACCGATGAAGAAAACCAGCGTGATGAAATTGGTGACGGTGTCACCCATCATCTGCCAGTTCAGTTTTTTGACGACGGCATAGCGGATCAGCTCGAAGGCCAGAAAGGCCATGGCGAAGACGAAAAACCAGTCGTCGATCAAGGTTTCCCAGTAACTCAGATGAAAGTCACTGATATGGCGGCTTAGGAAGTCCATCGAAGCGTTCCGATTCCCGTTCTCTGTCACAGATGACAGTTTATTTACGGAGCCGCAGTCAGAATTCAAGGTCCCGTCTTTAAAAAACAGGGAATCTCCCGCAGTGTCATTACTGTCACAAGTGGTTTCATGCCGGACGACGCTACTGTTCGGAAAAGAAAACCCTTGAGCTCGTGGAAAATGTACCTGTGCAAGCTTAGGCAGACAGCCTGCCGAACAAGTTACGCAGCGTTCTGGCGGAATCGCTCAGACCATGGGGCGCGTTCACAATGAACATGCCGGATCCCACCATCCCGTGCCCCTTACGCGCGGCTGGGAACCGCACTTCGTGATGCAGAACCTTGGGAAATTCTCGCTTTGCCAATGCGTCGCGCATCGCCTGATGCCGCCCATTGGCCAGGATCGGATACCACAGCGCAATCACACCCACATTCCATTTTCGGTTCAATGAGGCGATGATACCAGGCAACCGGTCATAATCGGATTTGATCTCATAGCTTGGATCAATCAGCAAAACGCCTCGGCGCGGTGTCGGCGGCAGCAGGGATTGCGCCAGCTCAAAGCCATCCTGACGATAGGTTCGGGCATCGGTCGTGACCAATGCATCAGAAAGCGCGCGGTATTCCTGTGGATGCAACTCGGCCAGATGCATCCTGTCCTGCGGACGCAACAGGTTCGCTGCGATCAACGGTGACCCCGGATAGGCGGACTGGCCGTATCGCGCCTGAACGGCGGCAATGGCCCGGCTCAGCGGATGGTCCGCAGAAAACCAGTCTTCGGTCAATGCGCGTTCGATACCGGCTGCAGCTTCACCGGTCTGAACGGCCTGATCCGAGTCCAGATGGTACAGCCCGCGCCCCGAATGGGTTTCGATGTAGCTCAGCGGTTTGTCCTTCTTGGTCATATAAGCCAGCGTTTCCGCCAAAATTGCGTGCTTGTGGACGTCCGCGAGGTTACCAGCGTGGTAAATATGTTGATATGAGAGCATGTTGCCTTCTAAAGTCCCTACCAATTAAGGCGGAAAGGTGCTGATTGCCGTGGAATCAACCCTTTTACCGGGCGTGTTGGCACCCTATAAGTCATCCGTCCCGGAACCGTCGAGTCGCGGGCAGTAGAAAAAACCGACATACAGGATCAGGGGAAACATGGGGATCTTTGGCAATCTGGGCGGCCTGTTCACAGCGGACATGGCTATCGACCTTGGGACAGCGAACACGCTGGTTTACGTCAAGGGGCGCGGTGTGATCCTGTCTGAACCCTCTGTTGTCGCTTACCACGTCAAGGACGGTGTGAAAAAAGTTCTGGCCGTTGGTGAAGACGCCAAGCTGATGCTGGGGCGGACGCCGGGCTCGATCGAAGCCATCCGCCCAATGCGCGAAGGCGTGATCGCCGACTTTGATACTGCCGAAGAAATGATCAAGCACTTCATCCGCAAGGTGCACAAGCGCTCGACCTTCTCGAAACCCAAGATCATCGTCTGCGTCCCCCATGGCGCAACTCCGGTCGAAAAGCGGGCAATCCGTCAGTCGGTTCTGTCAGCAGGTGCGCGCCGCGCTGGCCTGATTGCCGAGCCGATTGCCGCTGCGATTGGCGCTGGCATGCCGATCACCGACCCGACCGGTAACATGGTCGTCGATATCGGCGGCGGCACCACCGAGGTCGCCGTTCTGTCACTGGGCGACATCGTTTACGCCCGCTCGGTTCGCGTCGGTGGAGACCGGATGGACGAAGCCATCATCTCGTACCTGCGCCGTCAGCAAAACCTGCTGGTCGGTGAATCCACCGCCGAACGGATCAAGACTACTATTGGCACCGCGCGTATGCCCGATGATGGACGCGGTCAGTCGATGCATATCCGCGGCCGCGACCTGCTGAACGGCGTGCCGAAGGAAATCGAGATCAGCCAAGCTCAGGTGGCCGAAGCCCTGTCCGAACCGGTGCAACAAATTTGCGAAGCAGTGATGACCGCGCTGGAAACCACTCCGCCCGATCTGGCTGCGGACATCGTGGACCGCGGCGTAATGCTGACCGGCGGCGGTGCGCTGTTGGGAGATCTGGACCTGGCGCTGCGCGAACAGACTGGTCTGGCCGTGTCGATTGCTGATGAAAGCCTGAATTGTGTGGCTTTGGGTACCGGCAAGGCGCTGGAATACGAAAAACAACTGCGCCACGCGATTGACTACGAAAGCTAAGGCGCGCACCCTTTAAGATATAGGGTAAATTCGGCACGAGCAGCACGGGAAGGTAACCTGTGGCAAAAGACCGATCACAGCGCGATGAATACACGACCCCCTTGCGCCGCTTGCTGCTGGGGATCGTTGTGTTGTGCCTGTTGGCCATCTTTCTAATATGGCGGATCGACAGTCCTCGTGTTGAACGCTTTCGCGCGCAGGTCGTGGACCGCGTCGTGCCGTCTATGGAATGGGCCATGGTTCCGGTCACGGCTGCCGTCAATCTGGTGCGCGACTTCCAAAGTTATCAACGGCTGAGCGCCCAGAACCAGGAGTTGCGCAGCGAATTGCGCATCATGCGCGCCTGGAAAGAGGCGGCCCTGCAGCTGGAACAGGAAAACGCCCGACTGCTAGACCTGAACAACGTGCGTCTGGACCCCCGCCTGACTTACATTACCGGCGTTGTGATGGCTGACAGCGGCTCGCCGTTTCGTCAGTCCGTCCTGCTGAACGTGGGTGAGCGTGACGGCATCCGCGACGGTTGGGCCACTATGGACGGGATCGGCGTCGTGGGCCGTATCTCGGGCGTTGGTCCGGATACGGCGCGGGTTATTCTGATGACGGATGCGTCCAGCGCTATTCCCGCAACGATTCAGCCCTCCGGTCAAACCGCCCTGATCGCTGGCGACAACACCCCCTCACCGTCGGTAGAGTTCCTTGAGAACCGTGAGCTCGTGCGACCGGGCGACCGCGTTGTGACTTCGGGTGACGGCGGTGTGTTTCCCGGCGGGCTGCTGATCGGACAGATCACCGAGGACCCCGGCGGGCGATTGCGGGTGCGTCTGTCGGCAGACTTTGAACGCCTCGAATTCCTACGGGTGCTGCGGTATCATTCCGCCCCAACAATTAACGATCCCGGCGGTATCGTAGGACCACGACAACCAGCGGCCGCCCTGACGCCGTCGGAGGTCGGCGATGGATAGGCAGGTCTCGCATCTTTGGATCAAGCGCAGTTTGTACCTGTTCCTGGCGGTGTTAATCATGTTCCTGCATCTTCTTCCGCTGGACACGCAACCGAATCGTTGGCCGTTTCCGGATTTACTGCTCGCTTTGACCTTCGCCTGGGTTCTGCGGCGACCGGAATATGTTCCAATCCTTTTGGTCGCGGCGGTCATGCTGATGGCCGACCTACTTCTTCAACGGCCACCCGGCCTGCTGGCGGCGCTGGTGGTTCTGGGAAGCGCATATCTGCGCTCAGCGGGCGCCGGAATGCGTGATGCGGGGTTTGTAACAGAGTGGACAACCGCCGCAGTCGTGATCACGGGGGTTTTTGTTTTGAACCGTGTTATTCTTGCTATTCTATCAGTACAGCAAGCGGCATTGGGTCCTGTGGTGATACAAGTGGTTCTGACAATTGCGGTGTATCCCTTGATCGTTCTTCTCAGCCAAAATGTTTTTGGCGTCCGACGCGTGTCGGTTGCTGACCCCAGTCCCGGAGGGGTGCGGGCATGAAACAACGCATCCCCAAGTCACGAGGTCTGGCCTATAAACGCCTGCCCCGCAGGGCCCTGATTTTGGGCGGGCTGCAGGCGGCCTTTATCGGCGGGCTGGCGGCTCGGATGCGCTTTATGCAGGTGGATCAGGCCGACGAATACCGCCTGCTGGCCGAGGAAAACCGCATCAACATTCGCCTGATCCCGCCGACACGCGGGCGCATCTACGACCGCAATGGGCAGATCATCGGTCAAAACACGCAATCCTATCGGATTGTAATGGTCCGCGAAGATGCAGGCGATGTTGACGAGGTGATTTCCAAACTCTCGGACCTGATCCCCTTGACGCAGGACGAGATCGACCGCGCCAAAGCTGAAATGCGCCGATCTGCGCCGTTCCTGCCGGTCACGTTGGCCGATCAGGTCACGTGGGAAGATATCTCGAAGGTCGCCGTAAATGCCCCGGCCCTGCCCGGTGTCACGCCCGAGGTGGGCACGGCTCGTCTGTACCCTAGGTACGAGGATTTCGCCCATGTAGTCGGCTATGTCGGCCCGGTCAGTGACTATGACCTCAGTCAGATCGAAGACCCCGAACCGGTATTGCGCATCCCCCGTTTCCAGATCGGCAAGGTTGGGCTTGAGGCCAAGCAAGAAATCACGCTGCGCGGCAAAGCGGGCGCTAAACGGGTCGAGGTTAACGCAACGGGCCGGGTGATGCGCGAGCTTGACCGGCAAGAGGGCGAGGCCGGCGCCGATCTGCAATTGTCGGTCGACGCCGATCTGCAGCAATACGCGCAGGCCCGGCTGGCCGGGGAAAGCGCTGCCGCCGTCGTAATCGACTGCGAAACCGGGGATATCCGGGCCATTAGCTCTGCCCCGAGTTTCGACCCAAACCTGTTCGTACGTGGGATATCGGTTGCCGATTACCGAACGCTAACGCAGGATAATTATCGCCCGCTGGCTAACAAGACCGTGCAAGGCACTTACCCGCCGGGCTCAACGTTCAAAATGATCACGGCGATGGCTGCGCTTGAGGCCGGAGTGGTTGCCCCCGGTAGCACCGTGTATTGCCCCGGCCACCTGAAAGTCGGTAGCCGCCGCTTCCACTGCTGGAAACGTGGCGGGCACGGTACGGTTGATCTGAATTTGTCGCTGAAACGCAGCTGCGATGTCTACTACTACGACGTGGCCCTGCGCACCGGAATCGACAAGATTTCCGACATGGCCCGCACCTTCGGACTGGGCGTGAAACACGATATCCCGATGTCAGCCGTTGCCGCCGGGTTGGCTCCGAACCAAGCGTGGAAGGAACGTGTTCACGGTGAAAGCTGGCTGGTCGGTGACACGGCGAACGCCTCTATCGGTCAGGGCTTCATGCTGGCCTCGCCCTTGCAACTTGCGGTTATGACGGCGCGGATCGCAACGGGGCGCGCGGTCAAGCCGCGTTTGGTTCGGTCCGTGAACGGGGTCGAGCAACCCTCGGGCGCCGGGAAGCCACTGGCGGTCAATCCGGCTAATCTGGACCACATCCGCAAAGCCATGTTCTCGGTTTCCAACGATCGGGGCGGCACCGCCTATCGCAGCCGCATCATAGCGGACGACCTGCGCATGGCTGGCAAAACCGGAACAAGTCAGGTGCGAAACATCACCAAGGCCGAACGCGCCGCTGGTGTGATCCGGAACGAGGACCTGCCCTGGGAACGCCGCGACCATGCGCTGTTCGTCAGCTTCGCGCCCTATGACAACCCAAAATACGCCGTGGCGGTGGTGGTGGAACACGGCGGTGGCGGCTCCAAGGCCGCAGCTCCGGTCGCGCGGGACATCATGTTGCAGGCGCTTTACAACGGCACCCCTCCGCTGGAGGCTTACCCGGTTGCCGATCGAGATCGCATAAAAGAACAACAGAAACGGCTTGAGGGCGACCGCCGCCCCAAAGCGCGTCCGACCGAGAAGGACCGCGCATGAGCTATCTTGAATACGCCGTCAAATCCACGCCAACGGGGTTTCGCAAGTTCCTGTACATGAACTGGCCACTGACGCTGTTGCTGATCAGCGTGGCCAGCGCCGGTTTCCTGATGCTGTATTCCGTGGCCGGCGGGTCGTGGATGCCTTGGGCCGAGCCGCAGATGGAACGGTTTGGACTGGGTCTGACCGTAATGTTCATCATCGCGCTGGTGCCGATCTGGTTCTGGCGCAACATGTCCGTCCTAGCCTATCTCGGCTCGATCGTTCTTCTGGTGTTTGTGGAACTGTTTGGCACCATCGGCATGGGGGCGCAGCGGTGGATTGACCTTGGCTTCATGAGGCTTCAGCCGTCCGAAGTCATGAAGGTCGCATTGGTCATGGTTCTGGCCGCCTATTATGACTGGCTGCCTTCGCACAAGACATCACGCCCGCTATGGGTTTTGATCCCGGTTGTCCTGATCCTGATCCCAACTGCCATGGTACTGAAACAACCAGACCTCGGCACTTCGATCCTGTTGTTGGCTGCGGGCGGAGGGCTGATGTTTCTGGCGGGTGTCCACTGGGCCTATTTCGCCGCCGTGATCGCGGCCGTGGTCGGCTTGATCGCGACCGTTTTCAACAGTCGCGGGACCGAGTGGCAATTGCTCAAGGATTACCAGTTCCGCCGCATCGACACTTTCCTTGATCCATCCACCGATCCGCTGGGGGCTGGTTATCACATTACGCAGTCCAAAATCGCGCTGGGATCAGGCGGCTGGAACGGGCGTGGGTTCATGCAGGGAACGCAGTCGCGCCTCAACTTTCTGCCGGAAAAGCACACCGACTTTATCTTCACCACACTGGCTGAGGAGTTCGGCTTTGTCGGCGGCATCACCCTGTTGACCCTTTATGGTCTGATCCTGATTTTCTGCCTGGTCACCGCCCTGTCGACCAAGGACCGGTTTTCGTCGCTGGTCACACTGGGCATCGCGCTGAACTTCTTCCTGTTCTTTGCCGTCAACATGTCGATGGTCATGGGCCTCGCCCCTGTTGTGGGTGTTCCGCTGCCGATGGTCAGCTATGGCGGCTCTGCCATGCTGGTTCTCATGGCTGCCTTTGGTATCGTTCAAAGCGCACATATCCATCGTCCCCGTTAATTTGAAAGGCCCCTCATGCCCGTGAACGTCCTGTTTTCCGCGCGCCCTGAACAATGGCCCGTGTACGAACCCTTGCTGTCCAAAGGCCTTTCCGAAGCGGGGCTGGATTTCCGTCTGGCAACTGAGTTCGAGCCTGATCAGGTCGATTACGTTGTTTACGCCCCCACCAGCGGTTTGCTGGATTTCTCACCCTATACACATCTGAAAGCGGTTCTCAGCCTTTGGGCCGGTGTCGAGAAGATTGCCGGCAACGAAACGCTGACTGTTCCATTGGCGCGGATGGTGGATCACGGGCTGATGCAAGGTATGACCGAATGGGTGGTCGGCCAGGTGCTGCGATATCATCTGGGTATGGACCGCTATATCACTGTACAAGATGGCGTCTGGACCCCCGACGCCCCGCCGTTGGCTACCGAACGAAATGTTTGTGTACTCGGATTGGGTGCGTTGGGTGAAGCGGCGGCGCGTGCCCTTGCCGCCCTCAACTTTCAGGTCACAGGTTGGAGTCGAACCGCAAAAGACATCCCCGGAGTGAGCTGCCTGCACGGTGCAGACGGCCTGCGCACCGCCTTGTCCAACGCCGAGATCGTGGTGCTGCTACTGCCAGATACTCCGGCGACCGTGAACGCGCTGAATGCGGGAACCTTGGCGTTGCTGCCCAAAGGCGCGCGGATCATCAACCCGGGACGGGGGCCGCTGATCGACGATGATGCACTGCTGGCCGCCTTGGATTCGGGCCAGATTGGCCATGCGACATTGGACGTGTTCCGCGTCGAGCCCCTGCCACCGGAACACCCGTATTGGGCGCATCCCAAAGTGACTGTCACGCCGCATATCGCATCAGAAACCCGCCCGGTAACCGCAGCGCAGGTTATTTGTCAGAACATCATCCGAGGTGAGAAGGGAAAGCCCTTTCTGCACCTCGTTGATCGAAATCTGGGCTACTGACCCGTCAGGCCGCGACCAAACCGCGGCCTTTCAACAGCGCCTCAACGCCCGGCAAACGGCCACGGAACGCCAGATACAGATCTTCGGCCTCGCGTGAGCCGCCGGTGGACAGTATATTCTCTTCCAGTGCTTTGGCACGGTCGGGGTCGAATGCTCCGCCAGCCTCTTCAAAGGCGGCAAAAGCGTCGGCGTCCATGACCTCGGACCACATGTAGCTGTAATAACCCGCACTATAACCGTCGCCTGCAAACACGTGTGCGAAATGCGGTGTGGCGTGGCGCATACCAATGGCCTGCGGCATCCCGATGCTGGTCAGAACCTCGGCCTGTTTAGCCATCGGATCGGCCGGCGCTGCGCTCTCGTGGAACGCCAAATCGACCAGAGCCGAGGCCACGTATTCCACCGTCTGGAACCCCTGATCAAAATTTGCAGCCTTCAGAACCTTCTTCAGCATCTCTTGAGGCATCGGCTCGCCGGTTTCGGCATGCGTGGCAAATTCGGCCAGCACTTCGGGCACTTCCAACCAGTGTTCATAAAGCTGACTGGGCAGTTCCACAAAATCGCGCGCAACGCTGGTGCCCGAGATGCTTTCATAGGTCACGTTAGACAACATCTGGTGCAATGCGTGACCGAATTCGTGGAACAAAGTCCGCGCATCATCATAGGACAGCAACGCCGGATCGCCCTTGGCGAAGTTGCAAACATTGATCACGATCGGCGCCTGCACCTTTGGAAACTTCGCCTGAGACCGCATCGCACTGCACCAAGCGCCCGAGCGCTTCGAACCACGCGCGAAGTAGTCCCCAATGAACACCGCGATATGTTGCCCGTTGCGTGTCACTTCCCAAGCCCGGCAGTCCGGATGATAGAGCGGCACGTCTAATGGCGCGAATTCCAACCCGAACAACCGGTTGGCACAAGCAAAAGACGCCTCAATCATGCGGTCCAACTGCAGGTAGGGTTTCAGTGCCGCCTCATCCAGATCATGTTCGGCTTTGCGGCGCTTTTCGGCGTAGTAGCGCCAGTCCCACGCCTCCAGCGGACCGTTGACGCCATCCTCCTGCATCATAGCGGTCAGGATTTCCGCATCGACATCAGCCCGCGCCTTTGCCGGCTGCCAAACCTGCAACAGCAGATCGCGAACGCGATCCGGCGTTCGGGCCATTTCGGTTTCCAGTTTGTAGTCGGCGAAACTGAAATACCCTAACAGCTTTGCGCGTTCCTCGCGCAGTTTGAGAATTTCAGCCGCAATCTCGCGGTTGTCCGTTTCCCCGCCATTGGCGCCCCGCGCAGTCCAGGCCCGATACGCTGTCTCACGCAGATCGCGGCGGGGTGAGAATTGCAGGAACGGTACGATCAGCGAACGGGACAAAGTCACCACAGGACCGTCCACGCCTTTCTCTTCCCCGGCGGCACGGGCCGCGCTTACGACGAAATCCGGCAGGCCCTCCAGGTCATCTTCGGACAGGTCCATGAACCAATCGCGTTCGTCGGCCAGCAGGTTCTGGGTGAAGGATGTCCCCAGTGAGGCCAAGCGCGCCTTGATCTCCTGCATGCGGGAATCCTCGTCCCCCTCAAGCGCGGAACCAGCGCGGACGAACCCGCGGTGGGTCAGCATAAGAACGCGCGCCTGCTCGTCGGTCAAACCCAGCTCATCCTTGCGAGACCACAAATCCGCAACACGGCGGAACAGTGCCTTGTTTGACGAAATCCCCGAGAAATGCGCCGACAGTTTAGGCGAGAACTCACGCTGCAGTTCTTCACGTTTGGGATTGCTGTCCGCCCCTGCGACCGTGAAAAAGACCGACAGCACCTTGTCCATCTGCTCTCCGGCGGCCTCAAGTGCCTCGATCGTGTTGGCGAAACTTGGCGGCTCGGCGTTGTCTGCAATCGCGTCGATCTGAGCGTTATGGGCTTGCATCGCCTGCTCTAGCGCGGGCGAGAAATCATCGTCCGAAATCTCAGCAAACGGTGCGATTTCAAACGGAGTGGTCCAGTCGGACAGGATCGGGTTGGTCATGCGGATCTCCTTTGCTGGTCAAGCTAGGGAGAGCGGGTGGAATGGTCCAGAGGTGGCGCCCTTGATGCGTCCAATTTCTCTTGCGCAATAGGACAGCCGCGCGCAGGGTCGCGACGAGGAGGACACAGGACATGAGTAAACCAAACCTAACCGCAGGGATCATGACCACCGCCATTCATGCAGGCGATCCGCCTGATGCCTCGACTAATGCATCCGCGCCGCCGATCCATATGAGTTCAACCTACGTTACCGAGGATTTGGCAGGGTTCTCTGCCCATGACCTGACACCCGACAGTCCCTATGTCTATTCTCGCTGGGCGAACCCGACCGTCGCGGGGCTAGAGGCAAAGATCGCCGCTTTACAGGGCACCGAAGCATGCCTTGCTACTGCCTCAGGCATGGCTGCGGCCTCGGCGATCTTTTTCACGTTTCTGTCCGCCGGGGATCATCTGATTGTTTCGGATGTGTCCTATGCCGGCGTTGCCGAACTGGCGCGTGAAACTCTGCCACGGATGGGCATTGCCGTGTCGGCCGTGAACATGTCCGACCTTGAGGCGGTCGCTGCTGCAATTCGACCCAACACACGATTGATCCATACTGAAACTCCGGTCAATCCGATCAACCGCCTGACGGACTTGGCCGAGATCTCAAAACTTGCGCGGCAGGCAAGTGCGCTGCTCAGTTGCGATGCAACGTTTGCCTCACTTTTGGGAATGGACACGGTCGGGCTGGGCGTCGACCTGACCATGCATTCGATCACCAAATACATCGGCGGCCACGGAGATGCTATTGGCGGTGCCGTGGCTGGCTCTGCCGAACTGGTGGCCAAAATGCGCGCCGAGGCGGCTATTCATCACGGCGGAATTCTGTCACCGTTCAATGCTTGGCTCATAGCGCGCGGCGCTTCGACCCTGCCGCTGCGCATGAAGGCGCACGAAGCCGGGGCTATGGCCGTCGCGGATTGGCTGGAGGCGGACCCGCGCGTGTCCCGAGTCATTTATCCTGGTCTCGCTTCGCATCCGCAGGCAGAATTGGCCCAGCGACAGATGTCGAACATGTCCGGGATGATTTCCTTTCAGGTCGGCAACGCGGCGGACGGTGAGCGCGTTGCCCAACAGATGATCGAACGCCTGAAAGTCATTCACTATGCAGTGTCATTGGGTCATCACCGCAGCCTGATCTTTTGGATGGGAACAGAAGGCCTCATGGAAACCTCGTTCAAACTGCAGGGCGCGCAGTTGGAAGACTATCGGCGTTATGCGGGGGATGGAATCTTCAGGCTGTCCGTCGGACTTGAGGATGCCGAAGATTTGATAGCCGATCTTGATTGCGCGTTGGGCTAAGTACTCCCGCCCCTGCAGCGCGCATCAAGGATGCGCCTTGGCAGAGTTGGGCCAAGCCGCGCGCAATTGCGCGCGGCGGTTGCCTTATTCCCCTGACGCACCGCAGATCGGGCAATCTGCACGTCGTGACAGCTTGATTTTGCGGCTCTCTCCGTAGAGGGCGTCATAGATCAACATCTCGCCACGCAGGGCCTGGCCAGCCCCCGTAATGACCTTGATCGCCTCAACGGCCATCATGGACCCCACCACGCCGGGCAGCGGGCCTATGACCCCGGCCTCAGCACAAGACGGGGCCAGACCAGGGGCCGGAGCTTCGGGAAAGATACACTGGTAGCAGGGTGCGCCATTGGTCGGGTCAAAGACACTTAGCTGCCCCTCCCATTGCGACAGCGCGCCCGAGATCAGCGGTTTGCCCAGTGCAACCGCGGTGCGGTTGGCCAAATAGCGAGTATCGAAATTGTCGGTGCCGTCCAGGATGAGGTCAAAATCGGCGAACAGATCCGCCGCAATCTCTTCAGTCAGACGGCGATGATAGGGCAGGACGACCACATTAGGATTCTGCGCCTCCATGGCCTGTTGGGCCGAGAACACCTTGGGCATGCCGATATCGGCGTCACGGTGGATCACCTGCCGTTGCAGGTTGGCGTTCTCGACAACATCGTCATCAATCACACCGATTGTACCGACGCCCGCCGCCGCCAGATACTGCAGCGCTGGCGCACCAAGCCCTCCGGCACCAATCACCAAAACGCGGGCCTTTTTCATCTTTTTTTGCCCCGGTCCGCCCAGCTCACGCAAGACGATATGACGGGCGTAACGCTCCAGTTCAGCCTCGGAGAACTTGTCGGACGGCATGGCGGGTTCCTCGGCAGGCGTTGGCGCGGCGCGGTTTCGCAACGCCTTGAGCATCCTGCCATAGATCAGAACCAGAACCGCGACACCACCCAGTATCAGCCACAGGGCTGCAGAGCCGCCGGTTGCTTCGCGCAGCGGGTGCCCATCCGGCAATGTCAGTTGAATAATCAACACGCCGACCAGCAAAACCCCTACCGAAACGGAACGGGCCGTCCGGGAAACCCCCGCCAGATATCCAATGCCCCACAGAGCGGCGGCGAGGATCAATACCAAAAACATCAGCCGCGTCCGGTCGAGCCGAAACCACCCGCACCGCGATCCGTGTTGCTCAGTGCTTCAACCGGCTCGAAAGTCGCCTGTACAACCGGCGCTACAACCAACTGCGCGATGCGCTCACCATGGGCAATCTCGAACGCCTCCTGACCCGCATTCAAAAGGATCACGCCCAACGGCCCACGATAATCGCTGTCGATTGTGCCGGGTGTATTGGGCAGTGTGATCCCATGTTTCAGGGCCAGTCCCGAGCGGGGCCGCACCTGCACCTCGTACCCATTGGGAATTTCTATCCTCAGGCCCGTGGGAACCAAAGCGCGTTGCCCCGGCTGCAATACAATAGAATCCCCACCCGGCAGGTTTGCGCGGACGTCAGCACCGGCCGCGCCCGTCGATTCGTAAGACGGCAAGGCAATGGCCGGATCAGCCCCCTCTTCGCGGATCACACGAATTGCTACCATCACTGTTCCTCTTGTTCAGCTTGTCAGAGCGTCGGCGATCTTCTGCGCCAGACGTTTGGCCACGGTATCCTTGCCCATCCGCGGCCATTTTTCGGCCCCATCGTCCGAGATCAGGATGACTGCGTTTTCGGATCCGCCCATGATGCCCGTTGCCGGGCTGACGTCATTTGCCACGATCCAGTCACAGCCCTTTCGGGCGCGTTTCGCGGTTGCATGCTCGACCACGTTGTCGGTTTCGGCTGCAAAGCCAACGACAAGCGATGGCCGTCCCTCCTCCAGCCTTGCTACCCTTTTCAGAATGTCCGGGTTCTCGGCAAACTCCAGAGTTGGCAGGCCATCGCGGCTTTTCTTCAGTTTCTTGTCTGAGGCAGTCGCCATACGCCAGTCTGCGACCGCTGCGGCAAAGACGCCGGCGTCGACGGGCAGTTCGGCATCCACCGCGTCAGACATTTGCCGCGCGGTTTCAACGCGGATGACCTGAACACCTTCGGGCGGAGGAACATCGGCGGGCCCGGTAACAAAGACCACATCAGCGCCCAGCGCTGACAACGCCCTTGCCACCGCTGCGCCTTGAGCGCCGGATGACCGGTTGGCGATGTACCGAACCGGGTCGATCGGTTCATGCGTCGGACCGGACGTGACCAAGATGCGCTTGCCTTTCAAAGGGCCGTCGCCAAGCTGTGACTCGACCGCCCCCAAAATCTCGAGCGGCTCTGACATCCGACCTGGGCCGTACTCGCCACAGGCCATGTCACCTTCGTTCGGGCCGACAAAACGGATGCCATCTGCTTGCAACTGCTTCAGATTGCGTTGCGTCGCTGGATGATCCCACATTCGGACATTCATGGCAGGTGCGCACAAAACCGGCGTATCGGTGGCCATGAGCAGGGTCGAGGCCAGATCGTTGGCCAGCCCGCCAGCCATCTTGCCCATCAGGTCCGCCGTCGCCGGGGCGACAACGATCAGGTCGGCCGAACGCGACAGCTGTATGTGCCCCATCTCGGCTTCATCCGTCAGATCGAACATATCGCGATAGACTTTTTCGCCCGCCAACGCTGAAACCGAAAGCGGCGTCACGAATTCCTCGGCCGCGCGCGTCAGAACAGGCGTCACAGTCGCGCCGCGTTCTTTGAGACGCCGGATCAGATCCAGAGATTTATAGGCCGCGATCCCTCCGCCGATGATCAAGAGAATGCGTTTCGATGCCAGCATGTTTTGCCCTTCCCGTCCCGGTCGGCCTGACATTAGGCAAGGCCAAGGGACAGTTCCAGCGGTTAATTCTGCGTCTCAAACGCCAGACACGGGTCTTCGCGCTCGATGCTTGGACTGTCAATCACGGCGTCAAACTCACCTTCAACGATCCCGTCTTCGGATTGACCCAGCACAAAGACATTCAAACCCGGGCTCATTCGGGACAGAAAGGTCGGGATACCCCGGTCCTTTCGGGCATGGCCGTTGCCTGTGATCACCGCAACAGGCCCGCCGGTTTCATCCGTCGCACGCAATATCGCCCGCGTCAGCACCGCGTCTCGCAATCTTTGAATCGCGACAAGCTGCGGCAGGGCACTCTCTGGTAACGCATTGCAATGAGCCGCCATTTGATCGGCCTCTCGCGCGGTCTGTTCCTCCTTCGGCAACGGAACCGTCAGGCCATACCGGGCCGCGTCTGCGCCCAAGGCGGTGGCAGCGCCGCGTTCCATTGCCGCCCGGGCCGCTGCTCGTGGAACCATCGCTCCGTAAACCGGTGCGTCCGAAGCCTGAAACACCGGGTAATACATGCTTAGTGGAGGCCATCCGGATTCAAGCCACTTCAGAATTCTTGAAAGCTCTTCCGGGTCGGAAACGGCCTTGTCCGCAAGACGCTGAGCACCCTCTTCGGTCACCATTTCCCAAACCACGGCTGACGGCCCGATCGCCTTCAGCGCTTCGGCCTGGATAACATGGTGCTGCGGGTTGTCGTGGATTTCGCCCAATATCACAACGTCCGCCGCGTTCATCGCGGTTAGCACATCGTCAGGTATCAGGTCATCGGCCCGGGCAGCGTTGGCCGTAACCACAAGTGTACAAAGCAGAATCGCAAGCTGTCTCATGCGATGAAGTGTTGCACCTCACGCGATTGAGCTTCAAGGTTCTTCCGCATTTTCACGAAGGCCGCGGCCTCAAGCTGACGGACGCGTTCCTTCGACAGGCCAAGTTCCTGTCCAAGACTCTCCAGTGTCCGCGCTGGTTCACGAAGCTTTCGTTCGCGTACAATAAACCGTTCCCGGTCGTTCAGCGCCTGCATCGCGGTCAGCAGCCATTCGCGCAATTGCTCGGTATCATGGCTGTTTTCGACCGCCTCGGCCGCCTGTTCACGTTCATCTTCAAGGGCATCGATCCATTCGCGCCCATCCTCGTCCGCCGATTGAACAGCATTCAATGAAAAATCCGACCCCGATAGGCGACCCTCCATCATTTCCACATCACGAAGTGGAACACCGATTTCCGCCGCGATCATCTGATGAAGCTGATGACGGTCCAGTTCCATTCCTTCGGTCGCAGCCTCACGCTCTAGCCGCGCCTGCACACGCCTCATGTTAAAAAACAGGGATTTCTGCGACGACGTCGAACCGGTCCGGACCATGGACCAGTTGCGCATGACGTAATCCTGAATGCTCGCCTTGATCCACCAGACAGCATAGGTCGAAAACCGCACACCACGATCAGGATCGAATTTGTCTGCGGCTTTCATCAAACCCAGCCCTGCTTCCTGGATCAGGTCATTCATCGGCGCGCCATAGCGTTTGAACTTGGCGGCCATTGAAATCGCCAGCCTCATATAAGCTGTAATCAGTCGGTGCAGGGCTTGTTCATCGCGGTCGTCCCGCCATGCGTATGCCAGTTGCAATTCGGTTTCCGCGTCCAGAAGCTCGGCCTTCATTGCCTTCCGGGACATCGAAAAATCGTTTGCGTTGTCCAGTGCCATGGAAATCTCCCCTTTTCACAGGCGCGAGCCGGGCTTGCTTTGCCGACATATGGTCGATACGCAGAACAAGACCGGGTGGATCACATGAAAGGTAATTATCGTGGGTCCGGATTTAACCTTTGTGCTGGGAGGCGCGGCCTCGGGCAAGTCGGCTTTCGCCGAGCAACTTGTTGTTTCGTCAGCAAAAAAGAAGACTTATCTCGCAACATCACAAGTGTTTGATGACGAGATGAAACAGAAGGTTCAGCGCCACATATCCCAACGCGGCGAAGGATGGAAAACCATCGAAGCCCCATATGACCTTGGCCCGGCACTGGCCAATCTGACGCCCGACGACGTTTGCCTGATCGACTGTGCGACCATGTGGCTGACAAATCACCTGTTGGCTGAAAGCGATCTGCAACAGGCGCAAGGCGCGCTTTTGCAATCCCTGCGCCTTTGTCGCGCGCAGGTCGTCGTCGTTTCGAACGAGGTGGGGCATGGTATTGTCCCGGATAACGCCCTGTCCCGTCAGTTTCGCGAGGCGCAGGGGCGGTTGAACATCGCTTTGGCAGCCGAGGCCGATTTGGTTGTTCAGGTAACTGCTGGCCTTCCATTGGTTTTGAAGGGGCGATTGGATTGACACGTTTGCATCTCGTACGCCACGGCCCGACCCACGCCAAAACCATGGTTGGCTGGTCCGATCTGCCCGCCGACCTGAGCGATCGCGACGCCGTTGCCCGATTGCACGATCACTTGCCTGCAAATGCCGTTGTCGTATCCTCTGACCTATGCCGCGCCGCCGATACCGCCACGGCCATTCAGGGCGCACGTCCGCGCCTTCCGCATTTGCCCGACCTGCGCGAGATCAACTTCGGCGCTTGGGAGTTGCGTGGTTTCAAAGAAATCGAGGCTGAAGACCCCGAGCTTGCCTTCTCCTACTGGGACAACCCCGGCGATGTACGACCCCCGAATGGGGAAAGCTGGAACGAGGTCCGAGCCCGCGTAGACACCGCCGTTGACCGGTTGATCGCACAGTACACCGGACACGACCTCGTGGTTGTTGCGCATTTTGGCGTGATCCTGACGCAAGTCCAACGGGCGCTCGATGTCGACGCGAACGAAGCGCTAAGCCACCGCATCGACAATCTCTCGGTCACCGAAATCACTCATCACGGTGCCCATTGGTCAGTTGGGCGGATCAATCACCTTCCGTGATGCAACCTCGCACAAATCACTGATTTACTGAACGGCGCAGCCACGCCATCGTTTAGTCATGACTTATGATTTGTTTATCGGAGACCGCCTGTTTTCCAGCTGGTCCATGCGCGGGTGGCTGATGCTCGAGAAGTTCGGCCTGCCCTATCGGTCCCACATGATCGGGCTGTATTCCGGCACCATGACCGAAGATATGAAACCCCTTGCCCCTGCCCGCCTCGTACCGGCGTTGCGGCTGCCTGACGGTACGGTCGTCGGTGAAAGCCTGGCGATGGCGGAAACTTTGGCCGAGTTGCATCCAGATGCTGGCATGTGGCCCTCAGATCCTGCGGCAAGGGCGACGGCAAGGTGGCTTTGCAGCGAAATGGTGGCCGGATTCACCGCATTGCGCGGCCAGTGCCCAATGCAGTTGAAGCACTGCTGGCAGGGGTTCGAACCATCACCGGAAACCCGGGCTGATTTGCAGCGGATTGAGACACTTTGGGCCCATGCGCGTGACATGTCCGGATCGGCATCAGGCCCCCTTTTCGGCACCTATTCGTTGGCGGACGTGTTTTATACACCAGTCGCGGCACGGATTATTGGCTACGGATTGCCGGTCTCTGACGCCAATCGCGAATACTGTCTTGAACTGCTGTCGGATACCCCGGTCCGCCAGTGGCGCGCGATGGGGCTGACGGTCCGCTACGACCCTTTCCCATACGCAGAAGACCTGCCGTCAGCCCGATGGCCAGTCGGCGGAATCTCAACGGCAAAGCCCGTTGAAGGCACGGAATCAATCAACGATACCTGCCCTTATTCCGGGAAGCCGGTCACAACCGTCCTTGAGTTGGATGGCCAACGCTGGGGGTTCTGCAACCGATTCTGCCGCGACAAAACCGTCGCAGACCCGGGTGCCTGGTCAAAATTCATGGACATGGTGGACGCTGTTAACGATTCTTAAACCGCAACTGTGGCAGCAACGACCTGTTAACCAAAAAGGTCGTTCATGGTCGCCCGCGCCCACACTGTTGCATTCCAAGGGGTCGATGCCCGCCCGGTCGAGGTGCAATGCGCCGTCTCGCCGGGCCTGCCTGCCTTTTCCATCGTTGGCCTGCCCGACAAAGCTGTGTCCGAGGCGCGGGATCGCGTGCGCAGCGCGCTGAGTTCGATGGCGATCGCCTTGCCGTCAAAACGGATCACGATCAACTTGTCTCCGGCGGATTTACCCAAGGAAGGCAGCCATTTCGACCTGCCTATCGCCGTTGCGTTACTGTCAGCGTTAGAGATCATCCCTGCTGACGCCGCCGAAGGCTCGGTATCGCTGGGCGAGTTGTCTTTGGATGGCTCATTGGTGCCAGTGGTTGGCGCCCTGCCCGCCGCAATGACCGCTGCAGCCGAGGATAGGGCTTTGCTCTGCCCACGCGCCTCCAGCGCCGAGGCGGCATGGGTCGATGCGACACAAGTGATCGGGGCCAGCTCATTAGGTGACGTCGTGCGGCATTTCTCAGGACAGTCTCCGCTGCCCGCCGCGCAACCCGGTGAAGTCAAACTTGAGCCCAGCTCGCGTGATCTGCGCGACGTAAAGGGGCAGGAGCGCGCCAAGCGTGCTTTGGAAATCGCCGCGGCCGGGCGGCACCACCTGATCATGATCGGCACGCCTGGTTCGGGCAAATCCATGCTGGCTGCCCGCCTGCCTGGAATTCTACCGCCTCTGACACCGGCCGAGGCGCTGGAAACCTCAATGATCCAATCTCTTTGCGGTCTATTGGACGAGGGTGGCATCAGCCGCAGCCGCCCATTTCGCGAACCGCACCACACCGCATCCATGGCCGCTATTGTCGGCGGTGGCCGGGGGGCGAAGCCGGGCGAGATTTCATTGGCCCATAACGGCGTTCTGTTCATGGACGAATTCCCCGAATTTCCCCGCACGGTTCTCGAAACCCTGCGCCAACCCATCGAAACCGGAGAAGTCATGGTCGCGCGTGCGAACGCGCATGTGAAGTACCCCTGCCGGTTCATGCTAGTGGCAGCCGCCAACCCCTGCAAATGCGGCTACCTGACCGACCCCGGACGCGCCTGCTCCCGCGCGCCTGTATGCGGAGAGGACTATCTGGGGCGTATATCCGGACCTCTGATGGACAGGTTTGATCTGCGGATCGAGGTGCCGCCGGTTGGATTTACCGATCTGGATTTACCGCCATCCGGTGACAGTTCGGCCACGGTGGCTGCACGCGTTGAACAAGCCCGCATAATTCAGGCCGAGCGGTTCCGCGAAACCCCTTCGACACGCCAAAACGCCGATGTCGAAGGCAAACAGCTGGAAGAAATCGCCGCTCCGGATGCCGAAGGCAAGGAACTGTTGCTGAGGGCCGCCAAACGCTTTGGCCTGTCGGCGCGGGCCTTTCACCGCATCTTGCGGGTCGCCCGTACGATCGCCGACTTGGACGGGGCACCGGATGTCCGGCGCCCTCATGTGGCCGAGGCGCTCAGCTTTCGCATCAGCGCCAAAGCTGCATCTTAGATTTTGGCTTCAATCGCCTGCCAGATTTTTTCGGCAATGTTCACACCGTTGAACCGTTCCAACTCCTGAATACCGGTTGGTGAGGTCACGTTGATCTCGGTCAGGTAATCCCCGATCACGTCAATTCCGACAAAAACCTGACCTTTTTCTTTCAGCAACGGTCCAATCGCAGCGCAGATTTCCAGATCGCGCTCGGACAGGTCAATTTTTTCCGGACGACCACCGACATGCATGTTCGAACGGGTCTCACCGGCGGCTGGCACGCGGTTGATCGCGCCTACGGCCTCACCGTCGACGAGAATGATACGTTTGTCGCCATTGCTGACATCCGGCAGAAATTTCTGAACGATCAGAGGCTCGCGCGAGAACCCGGTGAACAACTCATGCAACGAGGTCAGGTTGCGGTCATTAGCATCCAACCGGAAAACTCCGGCACCGCCATTGCCATAGAGCGGCTTGAGAATGACGTCGCCGTGCTTTTCCTTGAACACTTTGATGGTCTGCAGGTCGCGCGCAATTGTTGTCGGCGGGGTCAGGTCCGGGAAATCCAGAACCAGCAGCTTTTCAGGGTAGTTGCGTACCCAGAACGGGTCATTGACCACCAGAACCTGCCCCTTAAGGCGGTCCAACAGGTGGGTCGACGTGATATAGTGCATATCGAACGGAGGGTCCTGGCGCAGCCAGATCACATCAAACTCAGAAAGGTCCACTTCGCGCTCGGATCCAAGTTCGGCTGGATTACCTGCCACGCGCTGGACCTTCATGTCCTGACCACGCGCAGTGATCCGCCCTTCCTGATAGGCTAACTGATCCGGGCTGTAGAAAAACAGCGTGTGCCCACGCGCCTGTGCCTCTTCGGCCAGCCGGAATGAACTGTCGGCATTGATATCCACGGCCCCGATCGGGTCCATCTGAAAGGCGATTTTCATGGCGTGTCCCTCAGTTTCACGCCAGATACATGGCCCAGCAGGGCTGGGGGATCAATGGGGATCAGCCCAGATCGAACGCGTTTTCGATGATTTGAACGGTACCTGAGGCATCGACTAAAGCTGCGTCAAATCGCACATTCGTTAGTTGGCCGTTTGGTTCCGTCTTCAGGAACTGGGCGGCAGAGGCGCAAATCCTGTCCATTTGCCGCCGGTTGATCCGCCTTGCCGCCGCTTCAAAACTGCTGCTTTTCTTTACCTCGACGAAAACGACGCCCTCTGCATCGCGCGCAATCAGGTCGATCTCTCCGCCCGCCCCGCGCCAGCGTTGGTGAGCTATGGAAAAGCCTCGTCGTTCGTACTCTGCCGCGACCTGTTGCTCGGCCGCCTGCCCGGCATGATAAGAAACCGAGCTTCGAACGGATCGCGCGGTCATGTCATCCCTTTCCCAGCTTCAGAGCCTTCTGATAGATCGGACGACGCGGCAGCTTGAACATCTCTGACACCAGATCGGCCGCATCCCGAACCGAGTGGGTCTCCAAGGCTCGTTTCAAAGCCTCTTCTATGTCGGATTCGTTAACAGTTTCCGAATGCCCCCGGTCCACCAGCAGGACGATCTCGCCCTTGACGGTCTTCCCCTGCAACTCTGCGGCCAATTCCTCCAATGACCCTCGCCGGACCTCTTCGAACTTCTTGGTAAGCTCGCGGCACATCGCAGCCTGGCGGTTTTCACCCAGCACATCGGCCAGATCGGACAAACACGCCGCCACGCGCTTGGGCGACTCGTAAAAGACCAGAGTGCCCGGCACATCCCGCAACGCTTCGATCCGGGACCGGCGTGCGCCGGATGCGTTGGGCAGGAACCCGGCAAAAAAGAACGCATCCGTGGGCAACCCCGCCAGCGTCAGCGCCATCAGCGCCGCGGAAGGCCCCGGCGCACAAGTCACCATATAGCCCGCCTCGGCTGCTTGCCGTCCCAGATCATAACCCGGATCGGCGATCAGCGGCATTCCGGCCTCGGACGCATAAGCGACGGACTTCCCCTCGCTTAGCGCGTCCAGAATTTTCCCTCGCGCGCCCGCGCCACTGTGGTCGTGATAGGCCAAGATTCGGCGTCCATCCAAGGGCACGCCATGTATCTCCATCAACCGACGCAGGCTGCGCGTGTCTTCTGCAGCGATCACATCTGCTGACGCCAGCACGTCCAGCGCTCTGAGCGTGATATCGCGCGCCGTTCCAATCGGAGTGGCAATAAAATACAGGCCAGCGCCCAATCTTACTTTTTGGAAATTCAAAGCTGGACCCTCACAGCGTGACGTTTATTATCGCAACCTAACAGATTGGCGGCATCCCAAGTCGCCGGGACAGGGAGTTTTCATTTAGATGTTTACCGTTTGCAAGCCCGTTCGCAAGCTGGCGAAATCCGCCGCTATCTTGGCAACCGCCGCATTGCTGGCCGCGTGTGAGCCCGGTGGCCTGGGTGGAGGACCATCGATCAACACGTCCAAACCCGTTCCGGTCGCCCTGTTGGTGCCTGCGGGATCGGGAAATTCCGGTGATGCAGCATTGGCGCGGAGCCTTGAAAACGCGGCCCGCCTAGCCATGGCTGACTTGCAAAACGTACAGATCGACCTTCGCGTTTACGACACGAGGGGCAGCTCGAATACCGCTGCGACGGTTGCACAGCAGGCGGTTGCGGACGGTGCGAAGATTATTCTTGGACCGGTCTATGCACAGGCGGCAAACTCTGCCGGTCTGTCCGTCCTCAACAACAACGTCAACGTTCTGTCCTTCTCGAATAATACCAGCATCGCGGGCGGCAACGTCTTCGTTTTGGGTCCGACTTTCCAGAACACGGCCAACCGCCTGGTCAATTTCGCCGGATCACAGGGCAAGTCCGGTATGGTCATCGTCCACAGTAATGATGCCGCCGGTCAGCTTGGCCAGTCGGCGATTGCAAACGCACTTAGCAGCAGCCGCGTGAACAATGCAGGGACGGTCGGCTATGACCGTTCGCAGCAGGGCGTTATCAATTCCGTCCCGACAATCAAGGCGACCGTGGATTCCTCCGGCGCGGACTCGCTATTTTTGACGGCCACGACAGCAGGCGCGCTGCCGCTGTACACCCAATTGCTGCCCGAGGCGGGTGTTTCACCGGCAACAACCCAGTTCATCGGCCTGACACGTTGGGACATCCCGGCGCAAACGTTGGAGCTGCCCGGTGTACAGGGCGGCTGGTTCGCCCTGCCCGACCCGGCCAAAGCGCAAGCCTATCGTCAGCGGTACAACAACACCTATGGCGAGGCACCACATCCGATCAGCGGGCTGGCCTATGACGGCATCGCAGCAATTGCGGCTTTGGTCAGCCAGGGCAAATCCGATGCGCTGACCGCTTCAGCCCTGACACAGAACGCCGGGTTCCAGGGCGTCGGCGGTATTTTCCGCCTGCGGTCCGACGGCACGAACGAACGCGGTCTGGCCGTTGCCACGATCCAGAACAAACAGGTAGTAGTGATTGACTCCGCCCCTCAAAGCTTCTCCGGCGCCGGTTTCTGATCAGCCGGTGCTGATGCTCACCCCCAAGGGTGAGCTGATCTGCCCGGCCGATGAAATTTTCGATAGTAACGCCATCATGGCGCAGCTGTCGGAAGCCTTTAAAGACACACAGGACAATGGCGCACGGCGGAATGAGACCGTGCGCATTCTTCGTGACGCCCAAAAGGCTGGGCGCAAGGCTATTGCGGACGCGTTTGCCAAGCGCCCCTTTGACGCAAGGCCCCTGACCCGGTCGTACACCTATCTGACCGATGGGCTTGTTTGCACCGCCATGCAGGTGGCCAGCCTGCACCTGCATCCCCTGGCCACACCGACGCAGGGCGAAAGGATCGCTGTTCTGGCCGTCGGCGGGTATGGGCGCGGTGAGATGGCTCCGGCCTCAGACGTGGATCTGCTGTTTCTGACGCCTTATAAGATTACCGCCTGGGCCGAGAGCGTCATCGAATCCATGCTCTACATCCTTTGGGACTTGCGTCTGAAGGTGGGCCATTCGTCCCGAACCATCAAGGATTGCCTGCGTTTGGGTGCCGATGATTTCACCATCCGCACCGCCATGCTTGAGCAACGATACCTAGCCGGAGACGCCGCGCTTGCCGAAGAGCTGGATAACCGCCTGAAGACCGACCTGTTCAAAGGCAGCGAACGCCAGTTCATTGAGGCCAAGCTGCAGGAGCGCGACGAGCGCCACCACAAACAGGGCGAGCGCTATATGGTCGAGCCCAATGTAAAAGAGGGCAAAGGCGGGTTGCGCGATCTGCAGTCGCTCTATTGGATCGCAAAGTACATCTACGGCGTACAGGATGTGGCCGAACTGGTTCCGCTGGGCCTGTTTACCTCTGACGAATTCAATACTTTCTTGCAGGCCGAGGAGTTTCTGTGGGCCGTCCGATCACACCTTCATCTGGTGACCGGACGTGCGACAGAACAACTGACCTTTGACCTGCAGGTCGAGGTTGCCGACCGGATGGGCTATGAGGATCGGGCCGGACGCCGCGCGGTTGAAGTGTTCATGCAGCGCTATTTCCGCGAAGCCACAAAGGTTGGAGAGCTGACCCGAATATTCCTGACCAAGCTTGAAGCGGCTCATGTAAAGGGTGAAGCCCTGCTGGAACGAATCTTCCGGCGCCGGCCACGCGTTAAAGCGGGATACAGGGTCGTACACGGCCGCCTGGATGTGGCCGACCCGAAGAAGTTCCTTGCCGACAAACTGAACCTTTTGCGCCTATTCGATGAAGGGCTGCGTACCGGGATGCTGATCCATCCGGATGCAATGCGGCTGGTAACCGCCAACCTGAACCTGATCGACGAAGACATGCGCCACGACAAAGAGGCGCAGCGCATCTTTCTGGATCTGATGCTGAAGCACGGCAACCCGGAACGTGCCCTGCGTCGTATGAACGAACTGGGTGTATTGTCGGCGTTTCTACCCGAATTCGAACACATCGTGGCGATGATGCAGTTCAACATGTATCACAGCTATACGGTGGACGAACACACGATCCAGACCATCGTCAACCTGGCCCAGATTGAACGCGGCGAATTGGTCGAGTCACTGCCGTTGGCCTCATCAATCCTGAAGCGCGGAGTCAATCGCAAGGTTCTCTACGTCGCCCTGCTGCTGCACGATATCGCCAAGGGGCGGCCTGAAGATCATTCCATTCTGGGAGCGCAGATCGCGCGGAAAGTGGCGCCGCGTCTGGGTTTGAACAAATCCGATTCTGAAACTGTCGAGTGGCTGGTGCGGTATCACCTGTTGATGTCGGACATGGCACAGAAGCGTGATATCTCGGACCCGCGGACCGTGCGTGACTTTGCAAAAGCGGTGAAAACGGTCAAACGGCTGGATCTGCTGACGGTTCTGACGGTGTGTGACATTCGCGGTGTCGGCCCGAACACGTGGAACAACTGGAAAGCCACTTTGCTGCGGGCCTTGCACGCCGAAACCAAGCGGGCGCTGGAAACCGGTATGGAGGACCTCAACCGGGCCAACCGTGGCGCGGAAGCCAAAAAGGCGCTTCGCTCGGCATTGTCCGAATGGACCAAGGTCGATCTGAAGGCCGAGACAGGACGGCACTATGCACCCTACTGGCAGGGTCTGAACCTCTCGACACATATTGAGTTCGCGGAAATGCTGCGGGCGCTGGAACACAGCGGCGACCCCGGTGCGATGGAAATCCGTCTGCACCCGGACGAGGACCGTGACGCGACGCGCGCCTGCTTTGCGATGGCAGACCACCCTGGAATTTTCGCGCGCATCGCTGGCGCGCTCGCCTTGGTGGGCGCCAACGTGGTGGATGCCCGCAGCTATACCACCAAGGATGGCTATGTGACAGACGCATTCTGGATTCAGGATGCCGAAGGCCACCCGTTCGAAGCCAGCCGTCTGCCGCGCCTGACCCAGATGATCCACAAAACGCTCAAGGGTGAGGTCGTGGCGCGCGATGCCCTTAAATCGCGCGACAAGATCAAGAAGCGGGAACGCGCTTTCAACGTGCCGACGCATATCATCTTCGACAATGACGGATCAGAGATCTACACCATCATCGAGGTTGACACACGCGATCGTCCGGGCCTGTTGTATGACCTGACCAGAACGCTGGCGGCGGCCAATGTCTATATCGCCAACGCCGTAATCGCGACCTATGGCGAGCAGGTTGTCGATACCTTCTACGTCAAGGACATGTTCGGCCTGAAATACCACTCCGAAAGCAAGCAACGCGGTCTTGAGGCCAAGCTGCGCAAAGCCATCACCGAAGGGGCGGAGCGCGCGATCTCATGAAACAGATCCAGTTGTTTTCAGGCCTGTTTACGGTCGGATTCTGGACGCTCGCCAGCCGGATTTTGGGCTTTCTGCGAGAGATCCTACTGACCGCCTTTATTGGGCCCGGGCCAGTAATGGACGCCTTTGTCGCCGCGTTCCGCCTGCCCAACATGTTCCGCCGCTTCTTTGCCGAAGGCGCGTTCAACGCCGCGTTCGTGCCGATGTTTTCCAAACGTCTGGAAGGTGAGGAAAACGCGCAGGGATTCGCGCAGGACGCCTTTAACCTGCTGGCGGCAGCCGTAATGGCGTTGGTCGGGCTGGCGATGATCTTCATGCCGGGGCTGGTCTGGCTGACCGCAGAAGGGTTTTATGGCGACGAGCGGTTCGATATGGCCGTGGACTACGGGTATGTGGTTTTTCCCTACATCCTGTTCATGTCGCTGGCGGCCCTGTTTTCCGGCGTTCTGAACGCGACGGGCCGATTTGCCGCCGCCGCTGCCGCACCCGTGTTGCTGAACATCTTTGCCTGCACCGCCCTGATCGCAGGTGCACTATCCGGTGGCGAGGTGATCCGGTGGCTGATCGCCGTCATCCCACTGGCCGGAATCGCGCAGCTGGCGCTGGTTTGGGTCGCGACGGAACGTGCGGGCATCCGCATCCGACCGGGCATGCCGAAACTGAGCCCCGAAATGCGCCGCATGGTTCGCATCGCCGTGCCGGCAGCGTTGGCGATGGGTGTTACGCAAGTCAATTTGGTCGTTGGCCAATTGGTCGCCTCAAAGACAGAAAAAGCCGTTAGCTGGCTGTTCGCTGCTGACCGTCTGTACCAGCTGCCTTTGGGCGTTGTCGGCATCGCGGTGGGGATCGTCCTGCTGCCTGATCTGTCGCGCCGCCTCAGGGCCGATGATAAGGATGGTGCTCGCAATGCATACTCCCGCGCCGGGGAGTTCACACTGTTGCTGACCCTGCCGTCGACTGTGGCCTTCCTTATTATTCCCGTACCCTTGGTTTCTGTCCTGTTCGAACGCGGCCAATTCAGCGCCGAGGATACGACGGCCACGGCTCTGGCGGTGGCGGTCTACGGTATTGGCCTGCCTGCTTTCATGCTGCAAAAGCTGCTACAACCTCTGTTCTTTGCGCGCGAAGACACACGGTCGCCCTTTCGCTATGCCGTGGTTGCTATGGTCGTGAATGCCGGGCTGGCCTTTGGTTTGTATCCGCTGGTGGGATGGATCGCCCCGGCAATTGCGGCTTCGGCGGCGGGCTGGGCCATGGTCGCCCTATTGGCGATCGGAGCACGACGTTTCGGCGAAGAGGCGCGATTTGACGATCGGTTCAAGCGACGCGCATGGCGTATCGTTGCGGCTTCGTTGGGTATGGGTGCCGTACTCTATGCGGCCATTTATCTTTTTGGCTGGACCTTCCAGCTCCCCGGATGGCGCTATGTTGCGCTGTTTACCCTGATCGTCGTCGCCGCTGCATCCTATTTCATGCTGGGTCATCTCTTCAAAGCGTTCGAGGTGTCTGACTTTAGGAAGGCCTTGCGACGGTCCTGATCAGTCGCGGCGGATACGTCTGACGATCCGTGCCCATCCACCGGGCGCCAGGAAGAATGACAAGCCAAAACCGGTGGCAAAACCGCCGAGGTCTGCGACCCAGTCGGAGGTGCCGCCGAACAACAGCCCGAACAACAGCTGTATCCCCATCAGAACCGCAATCAGGCTGAAAGCGCGAGACTGATTTTCACCCACAAGCGACAGCTTGCGCCACAACAGCCATGTAAACGCGCCGATCAGGCCATAAACCGGGGGAAACCCTCCGACCAGCGGATAGTTCGGGTTCAGCAGAAGCGCGTAGACCAACGCTCCGCCGACGCCGGACAAAACGAAAATGATCAGCATCTGAAAGCCGCCAAACACTTCGGCCACCATTTTCCCCATGGCCAGAACAAAGACGCTGACGAACACTGCCTGGGTAAAGCTGCCCGAGACAAACGGGTAGGTCACGAAGCGGATCACATGCTCAAATGGCCAGCGCCCGTTCTCGATCATCCAGTGGAAAATGTCCGGGGAAAAAGAATAGTTCTGCAACGCGTCCAACCTCCACCCGACTGCCGTCGGCCCGCCGATCAGCCCGCGTGTGCCCAGCGTAAACGCCAATTCGATCCCCATGATGAACAACACCAACGCCACCACCACGGGCGGCAGAGGGTTCACGGCTGGTGTATAATGCTCACTGCTCATTGGGGTGGCCTTTCGCGGCTGTTGACGTCCCTTGACCTCATGGGTAAGCGACGGGGGCTTATTTTTCCAGACGGGAGTTCCCTTCGATGACCGAAACTCAATTCACGCCGCGCGTGTTTTCCGGCATCCAGCCTTCGGGAAACCTGCACCTTGGCAACTACCTGGGTGCGCTGAAGCGTTTTGTGGATATGCAGGGCGAAGACTACGAGACCATTTATTGCATGGTCGACCTGCACGCGATAACCGTCTGGCAAGACCCGTCGCGCTTGCGTGAAAAGACCCGCGAGGTTTGCGCGGGTTTCATCGCCGCCGGTCTGGACCCTGAAAAGTCCATCCTCTTCAACCAAAGCCAGGTGGCCGAACACACGCAGCTGGCGTGGATTTTCAACTGCGTCGCCCGCATGGGCTGGATGCAGCGGATGACGCAGTTCAAGGACAAGGCGGGCAAAAACGCGCAAAACGCCTCGCTGGGTCTGTTTGCTTATCCGGCGCTGATGGCCGCAGACATCCTGACCTACCACGCGACGCATGTGCCGGTGGGCGAGGATCAGAAACAGCATCTGGAACTGACCCGCGACATCGCGATCAAGTTCAACCATGACTACGGCGTGGATTTCTTCCCGGTGACCGAACCCGTCATCGGCGGCCCTGCGCCGCGCGTGATGAACCTGCGCGATGGTACGCGGAAAATGTCGTCCTCGGATCCGTCCGACATGACCCGGATCAACATGACCGACGATGCCGACGCAATCGCCAAGAAGATCCGCAAGGCAAAAACCGACCCCGACGCCCTGCCGTCCGAAGTTGACGGCCTGTCCGAACGCCCCGAGGCACGTAATCTGGTCAATATCTACGCCGCGCTCAGCGATCAGACGGCGGAGCAGGTACTGGCCGAGGTCGGCGGTAAGCAGTTCGGTGAGTTCAAACCGATGCTGGCCGAACTGGCCGTTGCCAAACTGTCCCCGATCTCGACCGAGATGGCCCGTTTGATGGGTGAACAGGCCGAGATTGACCGGATTCTTGCCCAAGGCGCGGAAAAAGCGCGCGCGATTGCCGCTCCGATCTTGCAACAGACCTACGAAATCGTGGGCATGGTTGGCGCGAAACACGGCTGATTGCGCTGGACCTTCCTGTGACGCCTTCCTAGGTTGCCCCAAGGGCAAAGGAGGGCGTCATGGCAGTTGGCAAAAATATCCGCACCTATTTCGATGGTCAGTGGCACAACGGGGACGCCCCCATCATGCGGGCGGCGGATCACGGCGCTTGGCTGGGATCCTCGGTTTTTGACGGGGCGCGATTCTTCGACGGGCTGACCCCTGATCTGGAGGCCCATTGCGAACGGGTTAACCGCTCGGCCGAAGCGCTCATGCTGACGCCGACAGTCACAACCGAGCAGATGGTTGAGATCGTCCGCGAAGGACTGGAAAGCTATCCCAAAGGCTCGGCAGTTTATATCCGGCCCATGTATTGGGGAATCGACGGCGATGCCACAGCCATTGTTCCTCAGCAGGACAGCACGGGCTTTGCTATCTGTCTGGAAGAAATTCCGATGGCCCCTGAAACGGCATCAGTCACACTGACTACCACCCGATTCCGCCGACCGGTTCTGGAATCAGCCGTCGTGAACGCCAAAGCCGGATGCCTTTACCCCAACAACGCGCGCATGCTGCAGGAGGCCCGTTCGAAAGGGTTCTCGAATGCTCTGGTTGCGGACGCTCTGGGCCACGTCGCGGAAACCGCCACCGCAAACATCTTCATGGTCCGCGACGGAGAGGTTTTCACACCTACTCCGAACGGCACATTCTTGGCGGGAATCACCCGCGCCCGCCATATCAAAAACCTGAGGGCCGACGGCGTGACGGTACACGAAGCCGTCCTCAGCTTTGAAGAATTTCACGAGGCAGACGAGGTGTTTATGACCGGCAACATGAACAAGATTACCCCGGTCACTGCCCTTGAGGACACACAATATCAGGTCGGACCGATTGCCCGTCGCGCACGTGAGCTGTATTGGGATTGGGCTGCAAGCAGGCAGTAGGCACGCACCGTGTTGCCAGCCCGCATCTGGTCGGGCATGATCCCCCTAAATACACGAGGACACCCATGCGTAAGTTTCTAGTCATTCTGGATGACAGTCGTGAATGCCTGAACGCGATGCGTTTCGCGGCAATGCGTGCAGCCCATACTGGTGGTGGAGTGACGATCCTGTCGGTCATCCCCCCGGATGAGTTCAATCACTGGATCGGTGTCGCCGAAGTGATGCGAGAAGAAGCGCGCGAGCGTATCCACGCCCATTACGAAGTTTTCGCCAAATGGATGCGCGACAAACAGAACGTTGATCCGGAACTGTCTATTCGTGAGGGTGAGCCCGTTCCGCAGATCATCGAACATGTTCAGTCCGACCCGGATATCGGCGTTCTTGTTCTGGGTGCGGGCATCGACAAAAAAGGCCCTGGCCCTCTTGTGACGCAACTGACCAAAAACTCGGGCAGCTTGCCGATTCCGATCACAATTGTGCCCGGGGATCTAAGCAAGGAAAAGCTGGAAGCCATCACCTGAGGCTTGGTCATGCAGCGCAGCATCCAGTTCTGGTTCGAATTCGCGTCGACTTACTCTTATCTCAGCGCTATGCGTATTGAGGAGGCTGCGGCAAGGCGGAACGTTGCGGTGGAATGGCATCCCTTTCTTTTGGGCCCCATTTTCGCGGCGCAGGGGTGGGACAACTCTCCGTTCAACATCTACCCTGCCAAAGGTCGCTATATGTGGAGGGACATGGAGCGCCTGACGGCCCAGCGCGGCCTGGTGTTTCGCCGACCCGAACAATTCCCGCAAAACGGCCTGAAAGCTGCTCGGCTGACGCTGGCCATTGAAGAACAGGAGCAAAAAGGCCGTTTTGTTCGCGCGGTCTACTCAGCCGAGTTCGCGAATGGTCAGGATGTTTCGGACGATTCAGTCCTGCGTGAATGTCTAAGCACCGCCGGTTTGCCAGAAAGCCTGATGGGCAAAACCAAAGACCCCGAGATCAAGTCCGCCTTGATTGAACAGACCAAAACCGCTCAGGCCAAAGACCTGTTCGGAGCACCCAGTTTTCTAGTCGGAGATGAGCTGTTTTGGGGAGACGATCGGTTGGACGATGCCCTCGAACTGGCTGCTGGAATTTAGAACCGTTCCAAATCTTGACTTATCAGGCCCGGACCCGCATATCAGGTACAACTGAAACGGAGCCGTGACATGTTCATCCAGACCGAATCCACGCCGAACCCCGCGACACTGAAATTCCTGCCCGGCCAGCCGGTGCTGGAAGCTGGTACTGCGGATTTCCCATCGGCTGAGGCCGGTGAGAAATCGCCGCTGGCCAAACGGATTTTTGCCGTCAACGGGGTAACTGGTGTTTTCCTCGGCAATGACTTCGTAACCGTCACCAAATCGGACGACGTACAGTGGGATCACATCAAACCCGCAATCCTTGGCGCCGTGATGGAGCATTACCAGTCCGGCCAACCGGTTATCGGCGCGGACGCAAACGCCGCGTCGGGTCATGCCGAACACACAGGCGAAGATGCAGAGGTTGTCAACCAGATCAAGGACTTGCTGGACAGCCGCGTCCGGCCGGCCGTTGCGCAGGATGGCGGTGACATCACATTCCACGGTTTTGACCGGGGCATCGTTTACCTGCACATGCAGGGGGCCTGCGCAGGCTGCCCCTCTTCGACCCTGACGCTCAAGATGGGCATCGAAAACCTGCTGCGTCACTACATCCCAGAGGTGACCGAGGTTCGCCCCGTTGCCGTCTGACCCGATCATTCTGGCGATTGACACATCGGCCGCGCATTGCGCGGCCGCTTTGCTGCGCGGCGACCAGATTCTCTCGTCCCGCGTCGAATCCATGTCGCGCGGTCAGGCCGAGCGTCTGATGCCTTTGTTGGAAGAGGTGCTGACCGAAGCAGGATGTACTTGGCGTGACTTGTCTGCAGTCGGTGTTGGCATCGGCCCCGGCAACTTTACGGGCATCCGGATCTCTGTTTCCGCAGCACGCGGGCTGGCTCTGGGCCTGGGAATTCCAGCTGTGGGCGTGTCCGGATTCGATGCTCTGGCCTTGGATACTGCGGATGCGTTGCCTGCAATCCGTGCTCCGCGCGAGCAGGTTTACGTCACGTTTCCCATCCAAGGCCCGGCCTTGATGCCACAGGCCGAGGCAGAATCACTCGGAACCCTGATCCTGAACGATGACCCGGATGCGCAGGTTCGAGCCATCGCCCGGATCGCCGCGCAGAGGTGGCAAACCTCGCCCGAGCGGCCTGCGCCGCTCTATGTCCGTCCGGCCGACGCCGCGCCGTCCAAAGACACCCCCCCTGTTTTGCTCGACGGATGACACCTCAGAACCTTGCCGAAACCCACGCAGCGGCGTTCACTCGATCGCGCCCTTGGACTGCGGAAGAGTTCGCCGATCTTCTGAGCAACAGATTCACGCATGTCGTTGGCAACGCTAAATCTTTCGCGCTGTTTCAGGTCATCGCCGATGAGGCGGAGTTGCTGACGATCGCCACACATCCCGATGCTCAGCGGCAGGGATTGGCCAGTAAGCGGATGCAGGAGTGGCATTCGCAAGCGAAGGCCCTTGGTGCGACCCGCTCCTTTCTGGACGTCGCGGCAGACAACCTGCCCGCGATTGCCTTGTACACCCGCTTCGGATACCGGTCCTGTGGATCGCGCAAGGGCTATTATCTTCGCGGAAACAATCAGAAAATTGATGCGATTTTGATGGATTTGCCGCTGGAGTGACCTACCGCCGCGTGTTTTTTTCGACCAGTTGGTCAAAATTCTGTTGACCACGGCGGTTGCAAACGGCCTTAATTCCCGCCATCACAACAGTTATGCTCGCTCACAGTGGGTGAACGGGGCTATCTTGGCCCCGACCGACAATAACAAACGGGAGTATGAAATGACCCTGATGAAATCTTTGATGGGCGCCGCCGCCGCTGTCGCACTGACCGCAGGTGCAGCCTTGGCCGAACCGGCCCTGATCTTTGACCTTGGTGGCAAGTTCGACAAGTCGTTCAACGAAGCCGCGCATAACGGCGCGCAGCGTTGGGCCGATGAAACTGGCGGCACCTACCGTGAGATCGAACTTCAGTCCGAAGCACAGCGCGAGCAGGCCCTGCGCCGCTTTGCCGAGGCTGGCGCCAACCCGATCATCACCATGGGTTTCGCAATGGCCGATCCGCTGTCCGCGGTTGCAGGTGACTATCCGGACACAAAGTTCGTCGCGGTTGACGTGAACTGGCTGGACGCGCCGAACATCCGTCAGGTCAGCTTTGCCGAGCATGAAGGCTCGTATCTGGTTGGCATGATGGCCGCGATGGCGTCCGAGTCGGGCACTGTTGGTTTCATCGGTGGCATGGACATCCCGCTGATCCGTCACTTTGGCTGCGGCTATGCGCAAGGCGCGAAGGCTGTGAACCCGGACGTCAATGTTGTTGCCAACATGACCGGCACCACTCCGGCCGCCTGGAACGACCCGGTAAAAGGTTCGGAACTGACCAAGGCCCAGATCAGCCAGGGCGCTGACGTGATTTATGCAGCCGCTGGCGGCACCGGCGTTGGCGTTTTGCAAACCGCAGCTGACGAAGGCATCCTGTCGATCGGCGTGGACAGCAACCAGAACCACCTGCACCCGGGCAAGGTTCTGACCTCGATGCTTAAGCGTGTGGATGTCGCAGTTTATGACGCGATGAAAGCAGGTGAAGGTCTTGAAACCGGCGTATTCGCCATGGGCCTGGCAGAAGACGGAGTTGGCGTTGCAATCGACGACAACAACCGCGAGCTGGTTGACCCCCAAATGGCGGACGCTGTTGAAGCTGCCCGCCGTGGCATCATCGATGGGGACATCTCTGTCGTCAGCTACTACGAGAACGACAGCTGCCCGGCACTGCAGTTCTGATATCGCGTGGGATGGGGGGCGGCCTCCATCCCACTTCCACTCTGCCGCATGAAGCGCAAATACTGCGCCGGCGGCCCTTCGGCAATTGAGGGCAAGATATGACCGTCCCCGCCATTGAGCTCAAAGGGATTTCCAAAGCCTTTGGGCCGGTTCAGGCCAACAAAGACATTTCCATCAGCGTCGCCCCCGGTACGATCCATGGGATCATCGGAGAAAACGGTGCGGGCAAGTCCACGCTGATGAGCATTCTCTACGGCTTTTACAAAGCCGACAAAGGCGAAATCTGGATCAACGGCACAAAAACCGACATCCCGGACAGTCAGGCGGCAATTGCCGCAGGCATCGGGATGGTGTTCCAGCACTTCAAGCTTGTTGAGAATTTCACCGTTCTGGAAAACATCGTTCTGGGCGCCGAGGATGGCGGGCTTTTGGCCCCGTCTCTGGCCAAAGCCCGCAAGGAACTGAAGGCGCTGGAAGAGGAGTACGAGCTGTTCGTGGACCCCGACAAGCGCATCGATGAAATTGGCGTTGGCATGCAGCAGCGTGTCGAAATCCTCAAGGCGCTGTATCGGCGGGCCGAGATCCTGATTCTGGACGAGCCCACCGGCGTTCTGACACCAGCCGAGGCGGATCAGCTGTTCCGGATTCTTGACCGTTTGCGCAGCGAAGGAAAGACAATCATCCTGATCACGCACAAGCTGCGCGAGATTATGGAATACACCGACACCGTGTCGGTGATGCGCCGCGGTCAGATGACGGCGACCGTCAAGACGGCAGAAACCAACCCGCAGGAACTGGCCGAGCTGATGGTTGGCCGCAAGGTCTTGCTACAGGTGGACAAAGTCCCTGCGCAGCCCGGCAAACCCATTCTGGAAATCGAGAACCTGCGCGTCATCGACGAGGCCGGTGTCGAGCGTGTCAAAGGCATCGATCTTACCGTGCGCGCAGGCGAAATCGTCGGCATCGCGGGTGTGGCCGGTAACGGCCAATCCGAGTTGCTGGAAGTTCTGGGCGGGATGCGTACCGGTCTTGGTTCGATCAAATTGAACGGCGAGCCGCTGGCCCTCAGCGGTCACGGCTCTGACGGTCAGGCCCGGCGTGCTCAGCATATCGCGCACGTGCCGGAAGATCGGCAGCGCGAAGGCCTGATCATGGACTTCCATGCCTGGGAGAACGTGGCCTTTGGCTATCACCGGGACCCAGCTTATAAGCGCGGCATCTTCATGGATAACGCTGCTCTGCGCGCCGACACCGAGCGCAAGATCGAAAAATTCGACGTCCGCCCGCCAGATGGCTGGCTGGCCGCCAAGAACTTTTCCGGCGGCAACCAGCAGAAGATCGTGGTCGCCCGCGAGATCGAGCGTAATCCGGACCTGCTGCTGGTCGGCCAACCGACGCGCGGCGTGGACATCGGTGCGATCGAGTTCATTCACAAACAGATCGTTGCCCTGCGTGACCAAGGCAAGGCAATCTTGCTGGTCTCGGTCGAGTTGGAAGAGATCTTCTCGCTGTCTGACCGGATCGCGGTGATGTTTGACGGACATATCATGGGTGAGCGTCTGCCCCATGAAACAGATGAAAAAGAACTGGGCCTGCTGATGGCCGGTGTTGCGGGAGAGGCCGCGTAACATGGAAAAAATGCCCAAATGGGCCGACGTCGTTCTGATCCCGCTGATCAGTCTGCTTTTGGCCGCTATTCTTTCTGCGCTGGTGATCCTCGCCATCGGCGAAAACCCGGTCGAGGCCGTGAACCTGATGGTCACGGGCGCGCTGGGGTCGACCTATGGCTGGGGCTATACGCTCTACTACGCGACCAACTTCATGTTCACCGGATTGGCCGTTGCCGTTGCCTTCCACGCCCGCCTGTTCAACATCGGTGGCGAAGGTCAGGCGATGCTGGGCGGTCTTGGTGTTGCCATGGTCTGTCTTTATGTACCCTGGCCGCATTGGAGCATTGCCCTGCTGGCCGCCTGTGCGGCATCCATGCTGTTCGGGGCCGCGTGGGCCGCGATCCCGGCCTATCTGCAGGCCAAACGCGGCAGCCATATTGTGATCACCACGATCATGTTCAACTTCATCGCCGCGGCCTTCCTGAACTACATGCTGGTCAATGTGATGCGCCCGCAAGGCTCGCAAGACCCGGCAACAGCCCGCTTCTCGGAAACGGTGCACTTGCCGACCTTCCAGTCAATGTTCTCGACCGCCGAGAATGTGGTCTTCCGTGGGGCACCGGCGAATATCTCGTTCTTTGTGGCGCTGCTTGCGTGCGTCGTAGTTTGGGCTCTGATCTGGCGGACCCGGCTGGGTTATGAAATCCGGGCCTATGGGCATTCGGAAACCGGTGCGGTCTATGCCGGGATTTCGCCCGTGCGTATCACCATCATCGCCATGCTGATCTCGGGCGCGCTGGCAGGCCTGATGGCCATCAACAACGTGATGGGTGAGGCGGAACGACTGGTTCTCAACTCGACGGAAGGTGCGGGTTTCATCGGGATTGCGGTGGCTTTGATGGGCCGTTCGCATCCGTTCGGTGTGTTCCTAGCCGCGATCCTGTTCGGGTTCCTTTATCAAGGCGGCGCCGAACTGGCTTTGTGGACGTCGATCCCACGCGAATTGATCGTCGTCATTCAGGCGCTGGTCATCCTCTTCACAGGAGCGCTGGATAACATGGTCCGGATGCCGCTTGAAAAGCTGTTCCTGGGTATGCGGAAGGGAGCCAAGTGATGGAGTTCTTCATAACGCTTATCCAGGTCCTCGATTCGACCATCCGTCTGGCAACACCTCTGCTGTTGGCCTGTCTGGCAGGTCTCTATTCGGAACGCGCAGGCATTTTCGACATCGGCCTTGAGGGCAAGATGCTGATGGCGGCCTTCTTTTCGGCCGCAGTCGCAGCAGTGACCGGCTCAGTTTGGCTGGGTCTTCTGGCAGGGATTGCGTCCTCACTGGTCCTTTCCGGGCTACATGGGCTGGCCTCGATTACCTTCCGGGGCAACCAGTTGATTTCGGGGGTCGCGATCAACTTCCTTGCGGCGGGTATGACTGTTCTGGTCGCTCAAAGCTGGTTCCAGCAAGGTGGCCGCACGCCATCCCTGTTCGGAGGCGGGCGCTTCGTTCCAATCGAGTTTCCCTTTGCCGAATCCCTGAGCGGCGTGCCGATCTTCGGGCCGATTTACTCCGAATTGCTCTCGGGGCATTCGATTCTGGTCTATGTCGCATTCCTGATGGTCCCAGCGACCTGGTGGATTTTGTTCCGGACCCGATTTGGCCTGCGTTTGCGCGCCGTGGGTGAAAACCCGGCCGCGGTCGACACGGCAGGTGTATCGGTCGTTGGTCTGCGCTATGCCGCCGTCGCTATCTGTGGCGTCTTGTGCGGTATCGCCGGTGCCTACCTGGCCACCGCGCTGCAAGCCGGGTTCGTCAAGGACATGACCGCTGGTCGTGGTTTCATCGCGCTGGCCGCGCTGATCTTTGCGAAATGGCGGCCGTGGCATGCCATGGGTGCCTGCCTGCTGTTCGGTTTGCTACAGGCGATTGCACTGCGGTTCCAGAACATCGATCTGGGCGGCGTAGTCATCCCGGTACAGGTTATGGACGCCCTGCCCTACATCCTGACGGTCGTCATTCTGGCCGGCTTCGTTGGCAAGGCCATCCCTCCGCGGGCCGGTGGCGAACCCTATGTAAAAGAACGCTGATAAGTCCAGTTTCGGACTCAGTTCAGTCCTGTTCGCTGCAGAGCGGCATGCAGAGTTGATTTTGCATGCCGCAACCGTTCTAAAGGGGTATGCATGTGCTTCCCTTTATAAACCACGACTCGGACCCAGCCCTAACCGGGCTGAGGGGACCGCATATGCGCCTCAAAAGTGGGGCAATCCAGGTTTTCCAGCCTTATCAAGCGGCTGGCACTGCGCCCAGCGCACCGATATTCGCCATGTGGCCGCGGGGCTTCACCACCGCACGTCGCATTAAATCTACACCACTTTGCCTTGGGGCGGACCACGTCACTCATCGTGATGGGCCGAGCCTCATCCAGTAGCTCGATATGCAAATTTACCTTCCTATCGCCGAAGTCTCAGTCAACGCCTTCCTGCTTTTGGGGCTTGGGGGGATGGTCGGCATTCTTTCGGGCATGTTCGGTGTCGGCGGAGGGTTCCTGATGACCCCCCTGCTGTTCTTCATCGGCATTCCACCAGCCGTCGCTGTTGCTACCGAAGCCAACCAGATCGTTGCATCTTCGTTCTCGGGGGTTCTGGCCCACTTCCGACGAAAGACGGTGGACCTGAAAATGGGGACGGTCTTATTGATAGGGGGCTTAACCGGGGCTGCGCTTGGGGTGGTGATATTCAACTATCTCAAAAGCCTTGGGCAGGTCGATCTGCTTGTCACGTTGTGCTACGTCGTATTCCTTGGTGTTGTCGGCGGCTTGATGTTCATCGAAAGCCTGAACGCCCTGCGCAAATCCAAGAAAGGTGTATCTGCACCGCCAAAACGTCGTCAGCGCGGCTGGGTGCACGCGATGCCGTTCAAGATGCGTTTTCGGACGTCGGGCCTGTATATTTCGGTCATTCCACCGGCATTGGTCGGCCTGTTCGTTGGTGTATTGTCGGCGATCATGGGCGTTGGCGGCGGTTTCATCATGGTCCCCGCGATGATCTACCTTTTGGGAATGCCGACCAAGGTTGTTGTTGGCACGTCCCTGTTCCAGATCATCTTTGTCACCGGCTTTACCACCATGCTGCACGCAACCACGAACTATACGGTCGATGTCGTTCTGGCTGTACTACTGCTGGTTGGCGGCGTTGTCGGCGCACAGATCGGAACAGTGATCGGTGCGCGTATGCCTGCCGAACAGTTGCGCGTGTTGCTGGCCGCGCTTGTTTTGGCCGTGTGCGGGAAACTGGCATTGGATCTTTTGCTTGAACCGTCCGAGCTTTACTCGCTTGGCACTGGCGGAGGGCACTGATCATGCTGAAACGCTTGCTTGTTTTGCTTGCTTTTTGCGCCAGCCCAGCACTTGCCGTTGACGAAGAGGTCGTGCTTGGCCTCAGCCAGGATCGCGTGGCGATTACGGCCAATTTCGACGGTTCTGAGATTCTGGTCTTTGGCGCTGTCAAACGCGAGGCGCCCATTCCGCCTGGACCGCCTCTTGAGGTGATCGTGGCAGTTGCCGGCCCGTCCAGCCCGATCACCGTTAGGCGAAAAGAGCGTAAGCTTGGCATCTGGGTTAATACGGACAGTGTTCTGGTCGACTTGGCCCCCAGTTTCTACGCAGTTGCGACCAGCGCGCCTTTGAATGAAATCCTGTCGGATACCGAAGACCTCCGCTATCGCATTTCCATCGAACGGGCCATCCGATCCGTTGGTGCAGCGATGAACATTCGCGGGGCGCAGGATTTTGCAGACGCCGTGGTTCGCATTCGCGAAGACGAAGGTCTGTATTCCATTCGCGAAGACACCGTGGCCGTCGATGAACAGACCCTGTTTCGCACATCGATTGAGATGCCGGCGGACCTGACCGAAGGGGAGTATGCGGCGCGCATCTTCCTGACCCGGGACGGTGAGGTCGTTTCGCAACTCGAGACCACCATCGATGTTCGCAAAGTGGGGCTCGAGCGGTTTTTGTACAACATGTCCCGCCAGCAACCGGTCTGGTATGGCCTGATGTCTCTGGTCATTGCCATCGCGGCTGGTTGGGGCGCGTCGACTGCGTTCCGGTTGCTGCGCGAGTAACTGATCGCTACCCGCGGCCGATATAGGGCATCGTCGTGGCCATCACGGTCATAAACTGAACATTGGCCTCCGGCGGCAAGTTAGCCATGTGCAGAACCGACCGCGCTGCGTCTTCAACGGCCATTGTCGGGTCGGGCACTTGCCCATCGGCAATGGCCGCGTCGACCAGCCCCTGGACCATCTGCGTGCGCGCATTGCCGATGTCGATCTGCCCGCAGGCAATGCCAAACGCGCGTCCGTCAAGGGACAAGCTGCGGGTCAGGCCCGTTATCGCGTGTTTGGTCGCCGAGTAGTGCACCGAGTTCGGGCGTGGCACATGCGCGGCAATCGAGCCGTTGTTGATGATACGCCCGCCTTGCGGTGACTGATGGCGCATGATCCGAAAAGCCTCGCGGGCACACAGGAACATACCGTTCAGGTTGACGTTGACGCTCTGATACCAATCGTCCAGTGCGATCTGGTCAATCGTGCCGCCCGGCGCGAAAATTCCGGCGTTGTTGAAAAGAATGTCCAGATTGCCAGCCTTTTCCTGAAAGGCACTGAAGGCAGTCGCGACCGCATCGGCATCGGTCACATCCGCGATCAAGGGTATTGCGTTGGATTGCCCCTCGGCCATTTTGTTCAACGTATCGGCTGAGCGCGCCAGAAGGCCAACAGTCCACCCTTCGTCCAGAAACAACTCTGCCGTAGCCCGTCCAATACCCGAACTTGCGCCAGTCACGATTATGGATGTCATGTTTCTTCTGCCTCCAATGTCAGCGATGCCGCCGGCACCGCGCGCAAATCATCCACACGCAGCGGATAGGTCGGCTTGGCCAGGCGGTTGCGCACCACCCAGATCAGTCGCTCCTGGGCACGTGTGATGGCCACATAGGCCAGACGCTTCCAGAGCGGCTGCCCGGCTTCTGTGCGGCCCATGCGGGCTGCGGCGTAGATGTCCGGGGCAAAGACTTGCACCGTATCCCATTGCGACCCCTGCGCCTTGTGAATGGTGACCGCCGCACCGTGCAGGAAAGTGGCCCCCATTCGGGCAGCAAAGGGAATGAAGGGCTCTTCCTCGTCCGGTTTTTCGATCTTGACGATGGATGCGGCGCTGACCTGAGGGTCTTCGGCCCCCATCACATGCAACCGTGAAAATCCCGGTTTGCGGCCTGGCCCCAGATAGATGACCTGAGCCCCCTTTATGAGCCCACGCGCCTCAAGGTCCAGTCGCTTTTTGCGGTGTTTCAAAGGCAGTTCGATGCCGTCGCAAATCAGCGGCTCGCCCTCCAGCAGTTCGGTATCGGGTGCGCTGTGCACGTTTCGGAAGGCCTGAATCAACCGAATGCGCGTCGCGTTGCGCCAGACAAGAACCGGGCTTCGGGCCATTAGGTCAACTTCGACCCGTTGGCCCCAGACAACCCGATGGTCCTGCCGGGCAGTCTGTTCGATCAGACGTTCGAAATCCTCGAACCCCATCTGAGGATCAGCCAACGCATGTGCGAGGTCCAGAATGGGGTTGTCTGCATCCTGCCGGTGGACGCGGTGCAGGATCTGCTTGCGCGGTTCCGGTAAGCTTTCAAACACCATGCTGCCCGACTGATTGACCGGAGCCAGCTGCGCAGGGTCACCAAACAGCAGCAGCGTCGGGAAAATCTCTTGCAGATCTTCGAACTGGCGATCATCCAACATCGAAGCCTCGTCCACAAACCCAATATCCAGCGGTTCGTCCCGTCGTTTCCAGCCGGTGATGAAGTCGGATCCACGCAGGCCAGCTGCCGCCAAAGCACCGGGAATGGATTTGTTGTTCTCATAAAACGCTGCCGCGCGATCCAGCGCTTCGTCGGTCAGACCTTCGATCTCCGGCCGCTCATCATTGCCTGCCAGCCATTCCGCGATCCGCTCGTACTCCGGGTCGTAGACGGGCGTATAGAGAATGCGGTGAATCGTCGTCGCCGGAACCCCGCGCAGCCGCAAAACGCTGGCGGCCTTGTTGGTAGGGGCAAGGATGGCGAGGCTGCGTTTCTCTTTGGCTTTGCGGCTTTCAAAGTCCCCGGACACAATCTGAACGCCGGTCTCCGCCAGGGCTTTGTAAAGTTCGGCCAGCAACAGAGTTTTACCAGACCCCGCCTTACCGATCACTGCCATCACACCGGACTTACCAGCCCCCGGCAGTTTCAGCAGGGCATCATCATCAAGGTCAACACCTGCGGACTTCAACATCTCTGAGATGTTGTCATAAGCGGCGGCCTGGTCGTCGGAAAAGGTCACGGGGGGCAAAGGCATGGCGCGACCCTACAAGGCCGCGCCGTCTATCGCCAGATACGGATTTCGGTTTTCGCGCGATCAGGCCGTCATGGCAAACCGATGCTGCCTGCCGACACCAAACGCCGTCTTGAACCACAGCCGTGACAATTCGCGCGGGATCCCGGCACGCTCAGCCACCCGATTGCAGTCATCCGCCGAATAAGGCCACAGCCCGACAGAGATCTGATCGCGCCCTGTCCCTTGCGTACCCAGCACTTTCGGAGACGACCCGATCAGACGGTAGATCCGAATCATGCGTGCATCGAATACACCCGCGATGTGGGTCAGACCGAACCCTTCCATCATTTCACCGCCGCTAAGCATAATGGCCCCGGCGGTATGGGGGCTTGCGGTGCGTGACAGGCAAAAGCGGGTCACTTCCCAGATCAACGGGCTGCAAATTGGGCTGCCCCCGTTCAGATGACCAAAGACCTCGTTAATCATAACTGGACCCGTCGTCGGCAGCACCCGCATAGAGCCTCCGTGGCTGCCATCCGTTTCCTCCCAAATGACATACAGCGGGTTCAGGTCATCGTATTGATCCCGCTCCTCTCCTTTTTCGTTCACGTGAACGTCCCAACCCAGCCGCGTTTTGAACTGGTCGGCGCGGTCCCGGAACATCCCTTCGGCCAATTTCGGAAATTTGTGCAATTCGTCCGCATAAACATAGCGCAACATGACTTTTCCCCTTGTCGTCCTGTGCAAGAACGAAGGGGGTACAAAGTTGTGGTTAATTTCCCGTTCGGAGGGCGCGCGTGCCTTAAACCACTATTAACCCTCGGCTTAACGCCGTGGCTATGGCGTGGGTCGTGTTTTGCGCACCGAGCTTGGCGCGAGCACTCTCGATATATACCCGCAGGGTATGCTCGGAGATCGACAGCGAATGAGCAACCTGCGCCCGGCTGTAACCCAGGGCGAGCAAGGTTATGGCATCCACTTCACGCGGGGACAATCCCCGTGAGGATTCGGGTTGGCGGTCACTTTCGAATTCCAATGCCTTACGGTTGAAGTAATGTGCAATCAGGATCAGCTCGCG
The DNA here is from genome assembly GCF_056538705.1 of Ruegeria sp. BF12. Classification (NCBI taxonomy): domain Bacteria; kingdom Pseudomonadati; phylum Pseudomonadota; class Alphaproteobacteria; order Rhodobacterales; family Roseobacteraceae; genus Ruegeria; species Ruegeria sp. BF12. The sequence continues at coordinate 119,342 of NZ_JBQFTP010000006.1, forward strand.
CCCATGTGTTTCGATGAAACTCTGCCATGCTTCATCGTTGCAGGTATGATTCACCGTGAATAAGGCGAACTGACCATTCGGGCCGCGGATCGGAATCGAGTAACCTTGATTTCCGACCCCGTGTTCCAAAGCATCTTTCAGAAACGTCTTGGCAACTTTGCCCGACCAATCCAGCGTCTTCCAATCCACCGGGTGAAACCGCTGGAAACAGCCCAGAATAACCGGATCAATCCTGTGGTAGTTTCGTTCGAGGTATCGTTCCGCCCAAGTGTCGGGATAGGTGGTATAGCCGTATTGATCACCGGCCCCGTCAACCCAATGGTAAATGAGGTGTTCGATCTGCAGCCTGTCCCGCAGACGAATGGCAACATCGCTTAGCTGATCAAGCGTGCTGGTGTTTTCCAAGTCCTCCAGAACCTGGCTCATATCGAGTTTTGTTCCCATCCGCGGGCGCCCGAACCTCATTCTTTCTGGACGTGATCTCGGCTGCGGCGATCAGCTTGGTGTCATCCAACTGTTCGGCCAACGCGGTCAAACCGTTTTCAACAGCAAAGGCGCTGAGGTCCGACAGAACGTCCAGTATCCACTCATTTTGCGCCATCAGCGTCTCTCCGAAACGGTTAACGAAGGGTTAACACAACCATAGCATGTAAGTGTTTTTTTGGCCTATTCACTGGTTTCTACTCCCCAAAAACAGTGAGGGCGTCTGGGATAACCCACTGAAAATGCTAAATTTATACTTAAAATAGGATCGCCCGCGAACCGGTAACGCGATTCGCGGGCGATCTCGAAAAAAATAGGAATTGATTAGCCGCGCGCGGCCAGAACCTCTTCCAATGTGCGCATTCCAGTCTGCGGTGCCTGTACCAGAACCGACATGTTGCCCGGTTTATGTTCGTTACGCATCATCTTCATATGCGCTTCGGGCAGATCCTGCCAGGTGAACACTTCGGACATGCACGGGTCCAGACGACGCTCAACCATCAGCTGGTTTGCCGCCGAAGCTTGCTTGAGGTGCGCAAAATGCGAACCCTGCAGGCGCTTCTGGTGCATCCACATGTAACGCACGTCAAAGGTCAGGTTGTAGCCGGTGGTACCAGCGCAGATCACAACCATACCGCCTTTTTTCACAACGAAGGTCGAAACCGGGAAGGTACTTTCGCCCGGGTGCTCGAACACCATGTCGACGTTCACGCCTTTACCGGTGATATCCCAGATGGCTTTGCCGAACTTACGCGCTTCTTTGAACCACTCGGCATATTCCGGCGTGTTCACCGTGGGCAACTGACCCCAGCAGTTGAAGTCTTTGCGGTTCAGAACGCCCTTGGCGCCAAGCCCCATGACAAAGTCACGCTTGCTTTCATCCGAGATCACGCCGATCGCATTCGCGCCCGCGGTGTTGATCAGCTGGATCGCATAGGAGCCCAGACCACCCGATGCGCCCCAAACCAGAACGTTCTGGCCCGGCTTCAGATCGTGCGGCTCGTGGCCGAACAACATGCGGTACGCAGTCGCCAGCGTCAGCGTGTAGCAGGCGCTTTCTTCCCAAGTCAGGTGCTTGGGGCGCGGCATCAGCTGCTGTGCCTGAACATTGGTGAACTGCGCGAACGAACCGTCGGGGGTCTCGTAACCCCAGATACGCTGCGAATCCGAGTACATCGGGTCGCCGCCGTTACAGGCTTCATCGTCGCCGTCATCCTGGTTGCAGTGGATTACAACTTCGTCGCCGACTTTCCAGCGCTTCACCTTGTCGCCAACAGCCCAAACGATACCCGAGGCATCGGAACCGGCGATGTGGAAAGGCTGACCATGGCCATCAAACGGGCTGATCGGTTTGCCCAGCGAGGCCCAGACGCCATTGTAGTTGACGCCGGCCGCCATCACGAGAACCAGAACCTCATGGCTGTCCAGTTTCGGGACATCAACCACTTCCAGCTGCATGGCCGTGTTTGGTTCGCCGTGGCGTTCCTTGCGGATGGCCCATGCATACATTTGTTTCGGGACATATCCCATCGGGGGAATTTCACCCATCTCATAGAGGTCTTTTTCCGGTGCCTCGTACGACGCGATGCCGCTGTCGGTGTCCAGAGCCATGTTGGCCTCCTTTATTCAAAACCATTGCCGCGATGCAGAATCGCTTGCATTAACCGATGGAATATTGGCCTTCGGGAAATAATGCAACATATTTTGGCGCTATTTTGTAATTTTATGACCCAGCGGATGCAGAAATCTCCTTTGCGGTCGCAGCATCATCCCCACCTGAACTCAGCGGGGCCGAGGCCGCGTAGTACTGCAACAGATCAACCCTTTGGCCGGATTGAGAAATCTTCCCGGCATTTCGCTTGAGTATCCGTCTCTCGACCAGTTGGTCCATGGCATCCTTGATTGAGGTTCGATTTTCGTCGTCTGAAATTCCGTTGCGTCGCATGAGATCGGTAATCAGTTCTATGGCGTCGGCCTCGGCCATTTCTCCGTGCTCTTGCACCAGCCAACACGCAGCGGGTGCCGGAACCAGTGGGATTGCTTCACTGATCCGCGCCATCAGGTCTCGCGCCAAATCGGTCATCAAATCGCGCTTATGTGTCGCGCGAAATGCTTGCAGCGAAATTGGCTCGCCATATCTGACAGACGCCAAGCCGAAACGCTTGTAACGGCCAATAACGCGCCGCCAAATCTGTTTGAGAATCCACCGGGTGATCACGCCGATTCTGGCGCGAAACCGGCGCTCATTGCCAAGCGCAGCCCGAGTCAGGATCGTATCTTCCAACACCCGGTCATAATTCAGCGCCACCGGCACGAACACCACGTCGCGCCCGTCTTCCGTGGTTCCGTCGATTATGTACTTGAGCAGCCCAAGCTTCGGGCGCCCCAAACCACCCGTCAGGCTCAACCCGCCTTCGGGAAACATGGCCTGAGTGACGCCGGCTTCGGTTGCATGGCGCACATAACAGGACAGAACCTGCCGGTACAAATCGCTGCCCGACCTGCGGCGGATAAAGTATGCCCCCATCGCACGGATCAACCGGCTCAGTGGCCAGACACGGGCCCACTCGCCCACCGCATATGACAAGGCGGACTGTTCCGCGGCAAGATACGTGACCAACACGTAGTCCATGTTGCTGCGATGGTTCATGACAAAGACAACCGTTGCATCCGGATCAATGTTCTTGACCGCGCTTTCGTCCTGATAGCTGAGTCGCACATGATAGAACGCATTGCTCAACAACCGGGCTACGCGGATCGCAAAACTGAAATAGGCAACGGCCGAGAACGAGGGGACAATCTCGCGCGCGTAACGCCGGGCCATCTCGAACGCCACCGCCTCGGGGACCCCTGTTTCGCGCGCATGCTCTTGAACCGCCTGGCCCACTTGCGGGTCATAAATCAGGCGCTGGATCATGTCGTGACGGTGCGCCAGTTTGAATGGTTGTATCGGCCGCTGCAGCCGAGTGTTCAATTGTTTGACGGCCCGTTCCAGGCGGCGTCGAAAGAACCACCGCACTGATGGAAAAAGAAAATGCGAAGCCAGAGTGACCATGGCAAACACCACGATCAGCAAAAACAGCCAAAGCGGAAGTTCCACGGTCTGAGTCATGCACGCACCCTGCCACCAAATAGAATGGGCTACAATCTGAAGAACCAGATATGCCGCGACGCAGCGAATTGACATATCCCGAAAATTGCGCTTTAGAGGCCGAGAACGTAATTTTGTTGCCCACTCAACTCATGAGGCCCAGCTATGACGCAGACGCAGAAAGATCGCCCCTGGCTCATCCGAACCTATGCCGGTCATTCAACCGCCAAAGCGTCGAATGCACTTTATCGCGGGAACCTCGCAAAGGGTCAGACGGGTCTTTCCGTGGCGTTCGATCTGCCGACTCAGACCGGATATGACAGCGATCACACACTGGCGCGCGGTGAGGTCGGCAAAGTGGGCGTGCCAGTTTGCCATCTGGGCGACATGCGGGTGCTGTTTGACGAGATTCCTCTGGAACAGATGAACACGTCGATGACGATCAACGCGACAGCCCCTTGGCTGCTTGCCCTTTATATCGCCGTGGCAGAGGAACAAGGCGCGGATGTCTCCAAACTGCAGGGCACTGTTCAGAACGACCTGATCAAGGAGTACCTGAGCCGTGGCACCTATGTCTGCCCGCCGAAGCCGTCGCTGAAGATGATCGCGGACGTGGCCGAGTATTGCTATACTAACGTGCCGAAATGGAACCCGATGAACGTGTGTTCCTATCACCTGCAAGAGGCTGGCGCGACACCGGAACAGGAACTGGCTTATGCGCTGGCCACCGCCATCGCTGTGCTGGACGAGCTGCGCCCCCGTGTCCCTGCCGAGGATTTTCCGGCGCTCTGCGGGCGGATTTCGTTTTTTGTGAACGCAGGCATCCGGTTTGTCACCGAAATGTGCAAAATGCGCGCCTTTGTCGACCTTTGGGACGAAATCCTGCAAGAACGCTACGGCGTCGAGGACCCAAAGTTCCGCCGGTTCCGCTATGGCGTTCAGGTCAACTCGCTGGGCCTGACCGAGCAGCAGCCGGAGAACAACGTCTATCGCATCCTGATCGAAATGCTGGCTGTTACTTTGTCGAAAAAAGCACGCGCACGTGCGGTGCAGTTGCCTGCATGGAATGAAGCGCTCGGTTTGCCGCGCCCATGGGATCAGCAATGGTCCATGCGGATGCAGCAGATTCTGGCCTATGAAACCGACCTTTTGGAATACGGCGACTTGTTCGACGGCAACCCGGCCGTGGACGCCAAGGTTGAAGAACTGAAAGAGGGCGCGCGCGCCGAACTGGCCAACCTGGATTCCATGGGTGGCGCGGTTGCCTCTATCGAGTACATGAAATCCCGCCTGGTCGATTCGAATGCGGAACGCCTAAATCGAATCGAGCGGAATGAAACCGTTGTCGTTGGCGTAAACAAGTGGATCGAAGGCGAACCCTCGCCACTGCAAACCGACGATGGCGGCATCATGGTCGTTGACCCGGCCGTTGAGCAGGAACAGATCGACCGCCTCAATGAATGGCGCACCGATCGCGACGATGCAGCCGTCGCGGCTGCGCTGTCTGCACTGCGCGAAGCGGCGCAGACCGGAGCAAACGTCATGGAGCCCTCGATCGCGGCAGCCAAGGCTGGCGTCACCACCGGTGAGTGGGCCGAGGAAATGCGCAAGGTCTACGGCACCTATCGGGGACCGACAGGCGTATCCGGGTCGGTTTCAAACAAGACCGAAGGGTTGGATGACCTGCGCGCCGCCGTGGATGCGGTCAGCGACAAGCTGGGTCGCCGCCTGAAATTCCTGGTGGGGAAACCTGGTCTGGATGGTCACTCGAACGGCGCCGAACAGATCGCATTCCGCGCACGCGATTGCGGCATGGACATCAGTTATGAAGGCATCCGCCTGACGCCTGAGGAAATTGTGACTGCCGCTGCCGAAGACGATGCCCACGTGATTGGCCTGTCGATCCTGTCCGGAAGTCATATTCCGTTAGTGCAGGATGTCATGACCCGCCTGCGCGACGCAGGTCTGGACCATATCCCGGTCGTTGTCGGCGGTATCATTCCCGATGACGATGCGGCAAAACTCAAATCCATGGGTGTCGCGAAAATTTATACGCCCAAGAATTTTGAGTTGAATGCGATCATGGGCGACATTGTTACCCTGGTCGATCCTCAAAACCTCGCTGCTGAATAACAATTCGGCATTTTTTCTTCCTGTTTCTATCCCCTGAATAAAAGGGGATAGATAATCCCTTTCTTTGGAATTACGGTGTGCCATCGGGGACACCGTCAATTTACCAATGGAGAAGAATGGTGGGGACAAATCTTGAAAAACTGTCGCGCAAGGAATTGCTGGAATTACGCGATCAGGTCGAAAAAGCACTGGTAAACGCCGAAAAACGCGAACGGAAAGAAGCATTACAGGCCGCAGAAAAAGCGGCGGCGGAATTCGGGTTTTCTTTGTCAGAACTGGCAAAAGACTCACCGCTTTCCACCAAGGGCCAGAAATCAAATGCGAAATACCGCAATCCGGCTAATCCAAAACAAACATGGTCGGGTCGGGGACGTAAACCGCAATGGATTCACGATGCGTTGAAATCCGGCGCTGATATCTCGGATTTGGAAATCTGAGATCTAATTGGAACTGATCCCAAAATGACAATTCATATTGGCGCCGAAAAAGGCGATATCGCAGAAACAGTTCTTTTGCCCGGCGATCCTTACCGGGCAAAATGGGCGGCCGAAACGTTTTTGGAAGACGTAAAGCAGGTCAACGACGTGCGGGGCATGCTTGGCTTTACCGGAAACTGGAAAGGTAATCCCGTCACAATTCAGGGCAGCGGTATGGGAATGCCGTCCTTGTCGATTTACGTTAACGAGCTGATCCGGGATTTCGGAGCTAAAACGCTGATTCGCATCGGCTCTTGCGGCGGAATGCAAGACAGCGTCAATGTCCGAGATGTCATCCTTGCGATGACCTCGACCACGCTCAGCACGCCGTCACGCGGTATCATGAAAGAGCTGAATTTTGCGCCCTGTGCCGATTGGGGCCTGCTACAGGCCGCGGCTCAGGCTGCGGCTGCCAAAGGTACGCCAACCCATGTCGGCGGCATCTATTCGTCTGATGTGTTCTACGATGAGCGCCCCGACCTGAACGAGCAAATGGTGCGGCACGGCATTCTAGGGGTCGAGATGGAAGCTGCCGAGTTGTATATCCTCGCGGCACGCCACAAGTGCCGGGCACTGGCGGTTCTGACCGTTTCCGATCACTTGCTGACCGGAGAAGCGTTGCCCTCCTCTGAGCGCGAGCGCAGCTTTGGGGATATGGTTGAAATCGCCCTTCAGGCGGCCTTTCCAGCGTTGCAGTAAGATCGCGCAGGGTGGGAAACCACCCTGTCCACATCCTACTTGTCCTTCAGACAACGTTTTGGCGTGTCAGCTCCCTGTTGCTGCGCGCCGCAAAACGCACAGACCCAAACACCTTCTTTCCGGTGTTGCCGCCAGCGGCAATCGCGGGTCAATGTTGACGTGCGAGACCGCCACAAAAAGTAAACGAATACACCGCCAGCCAGGATGAGAAGCAAAATGGGCATGCCAAATGCATGGCCCATTATTATTGCTTACCGCAAGCCTAACGTCGCTTTAAGCAGCGTTTGCGTATTCGAACAGTTCTGCTTCGCGCTGATCTTCCATCGCCGCAGGGGCGGGCGAGTAGTAAGCCCAAGCTTGATTCAGCAGCTCCAGCGCTTCGGCAGGGCTTGTCTTGGATTGTGGTTCTTGATTTTGCATCGGAGCGGTTCCGTTTTCGGTAACATCACTCCTCCCTGATCAATAGATAGCTCGGATCGGGGGGCGTCGCATTGCATAAATTTGCAATCTCGGCATGCGCTCGCCGCAAGGCGGCAAGCGCATGATTTCAAATCGCTTTAGACTGCGCGATCGACCATCATTTTTTTGATTTCGGCAATCGCCTTGGCCGGGTTCAAGCCCTTTGGACAGGTCTTGGCGCAGTTCATGATCGTATGGCAGCGATAAAGTTTGAAGGGATCTTCCAACTCATCCAAACGCTCGCCCGTTGCTTCATCCCGGCTGTCGATGATCCAGCGATAGGCATGCAGCAGCGCTGCGGGGCCAAGGTAACGATCCCCGTTCCACCAATAGCTCGGGCACGAGGTCGAGCAGCTGGCGCACATTACACATTCATACAGACCATCCAGCTTTCTGCGATCCTCTATGGATTGCTTCCACTCTTTTGCGGGACGGTTCGTCTTGGTTTCCAGCCACGGCATGATGCTTGCATGCTGTGCATAAAAATGGGTCAGGTCGGGAATCAGGTCCTTAACCACCGGCATGTGTGGCAACGGATAGATCTTCACGTCTCCCTTGATCTCATCCATCCCGTAGATGCAGGCCAAGGTGTTGATCCCGTCGATATTCATCGCGCAGGATCCGCAGATCCCCTCGCGACAGGAGCGCCGGAACGTCAGCGTCGGGTCGATCTCATTCTTGATTTTGATCAGCGCATCCAGAACCATCGGGCCGCAGCTGTCCATATCGACAAAGTAGGTGTCTACGCGAGGGTTTTGGCCATCGTCCGGGTTCCAGCGATAAATCTGAAACTTGCGAACGTTGGTCGCGCCTTCAGGCTTGGGCCAGGTTTTTCCGGTCGTGATCCGGGAGTTCTTTGGCAGGGTGAGTTGTACCATTTCCGACCTCGCTAAAATCCCGCTAATAGATATACTCCGCAGCGCAGAAAGCCAACCTTTAACCTTGAAAACACCCAAGAAAATTAGGCAAATTCACCTTTACAATCCCGCTGAGCGCAAAGAACGTGCAGGCTTAGAGAATGGCAGGGTACAGGACCGCAAATGCCGACAAAAATCGTCAACATACCCTACGGAAAAAAGAACCCATATCAGGATATGATGTATTCGGCTTGCGGGCCGGAATTCAGCCTGACTGCTCCCCGAAATGCACCTCTTTCCGAGTTTGCGAAGGCTGACTTTCAGCCCGAGAACGGAATAATTCACATTCATTGGGACGACCGCCTGTTTCCTGAGCCAGAATTCGGGAGGCCCGAAACTTCATTCCATGCTGCTCGCATCGGCCTGAAGCAATACCAGGCAAATGGCGGCCGCCTGATCTGGACCATTCACAACCAGTTTGCGCATTCTGAAGAAGGAGAAACGATCCATTTTCGAGAAAACCGCCGGCAACTGGCGCAGATTGTCGATCTGATTCACGTCCACACTCCCCATGCCGGCCAACATATGGTTTCCGAATATGGTGCCGACCCGGACAAGCTGCGGCTGATCCCGCACCCCAGCTATTTGAGTGTTTACGAGCCGGCGGTGCAGACTCTGCAGCGGCCAATGGCCATTCGTGATCACACCCGGTTTTTGACTTTTGGCACTATGCGCAGCAGCCGTGAACTGGACAGGCTTCAGCATGCGTCTAAAAAGCTGACCAATCGCGGTTACGAATTTCACTTGTCGGTCGTTGGGAGGGTTTTTCCATCTGGGCGGCGATTGATGCGTCGCATGCAAGCGAATCCCAATATATCGGTCGTACCAGATCGTATTCCCGACGATAAAATTCCCAGCGTGTTTTCCCAGGCGCATGCCTACATGCTGCCGTCGACCACAACGTTTACTTCCGGCACAGCCATGCTGGCCCAGACTTTTGGCCTGCCGATAATTGGCCCCGACATCGAACCGCACAAGCAGACAACTCCGGAAGCTTGTCATGACCTGCTTTACCCAGTCGAAAATCCAAGAGGTTTGATCCGGACCATGATCCGAGTAATCGGAATGTCGGAAGAAGAACTTGCAGAAAAGAGGCAGGCGTGTCTCGATTTCGCTGAGAAACGGCACCCTGATCGGGTGTCCAATGACTTAAAGCGCGCCTTGTCGGAACTGGTTTGATTTCACTGAATTCTCACTCGACGGCTTAAATTGCGCGACCGGCAAAACAGTAGATTCACACAGAACCGCATGAGGTGAACCCGGTATTCTGCTGGTACTTCACCCGTTCGTTCGGAAAAAATGACGGGTATCAACCTGATCAATGAGGGATCTCGCTGCCTGCTGCAACATCTCTTCCCGCATTGGGTTTGACGCCATTTTAACTCTGATCATCGTCGTATTTCTCTTCGATGCCGTCGAAACTGACACAATCCTTTCAGTTTTTGCCCGTTTCGAAACGCTTGTTTTAATCAAGCTGCCAAAGAATGCAGGAAGGCCGCAGACAAGAAATCTGCGGCCTTCAGTTTTAGTCGATTAGCACACCGAGCACTCAATTTGCGTGAGGCTCAATCCAATGCTTCCGCTTTGTCAGAACGTCCGCGCCTTGGGAGCGATTTTCTTCAGGCTGATACCGCCTTCATCCTCGGTTGTCAGCGGATCAACAATGACCGGGCGATAGCTGAGCTCGACCTTGTTGCCATCAACGCGGGATACTGTGTGAACGCGCCAGTTTTCGTCGTCGCGCTCGGTGTAATCCTCATGCGCGTGGGCACCGCGGGATTCCTTGCGCGCTTCGGCACCAACAATGGTGGCCAGAGCACTCGGCATCAGGTTGGTCAGTTCCAGCGTTTCCATCAGGTCGCTGTTCCAGACCAACGAACGATCGCTGACTTTCAGATCGTCCATCTTGGCGGCGATCGCCGTCATTTTCTCGACGCCTTCAGCCATGGTCTTGGCAGTCCGGAAGACGGCGGCGTCTTCCTGCATGGTCCGCTGCATCTCAAGCCGCAGGTCGGCGGTCGCGATTGCGCCGCTGGCGTTGCGAACAGCGTCGAAGCGATCAAATGCCTTGTCGACCGAGGCCTGGTTCAGCACAGGGTTCGGTGCGTCGGCATCAACAACCTTACCGGCCCGGATCGCGGCCGCACGGCCAAACACCACGAGGTCGATCAGCGAGTTCGATCCCAGACGGTTCGCACCGTGCACCGAGGCGCAGCCAGCTTCACCCACAGCCATAAGGCCGGGAACCACGGCCGTCGGATTTTCGGGGGTTGGGTTCAGAACTTCGCCCCAATAGTTCGTCGGGATACCACCCATGTTGTAGTGAACAGTCGGCAGAACCGGGATCGGCTCTTTGGTGACGTCGACGCCCGCAAAAACGCGCGCCGATTCCGAAATACCCGGCAGACGTTCGGCAAGTGCTTCGGCCGGCAGGTGGCTGAGGTTCAGGTGGATGTGGTCACCGTTGTCACCATGCCCACGACCTTCGCGGATTTCCATGGTCATCGAACGAGAGACATAATCGCGGGGCGCAAGGTCCTTGTACTGGGGCGCGTAGCGCTCCATGAACCGTTCGCCTTCCGAGTTGGTCAGGTATCCGCCCTCACCCCGGGCACCTTCGGTGATCAGGCAGCCAGACCCGTAGATACCGGTCGGGTGGAACTGAACGAATTCCATGTCCTGCAGGGCCAGACCGGCGCGGGCTACCATGCCACCGCCGTCGCCAGTGCAGGTATGAGCCGAGGTGGCGCTGAAATAGGCTCGGCCATAACCGCCGGTCGCCAGCACCACCATCTTGGCGTTGAAGACATGCATTGTGCCGTCGTCCAGCTTCCAGCAGACGACACCCTGACACTGCCCGTCTTCGGACATGATCAGATCAATGGCGAAGTACTCGATGTAAAACTCGGCGTTGTTCTTCAGCGACTGACCATACAGCGTGTGCAGGATTGCGTGGCCAGTTCGGTCGGCAGCCGCGCAGGTCCGCTGTACCGCAGGACCTTCACCGAACTCGGTGGTGTGGCCGCCAAAGGGGCGCTGATAAATTTTGCCTTCTTCGGTCCGGCTGAAGGGCACGCCGTAGTGCTCCAGCTCGTAAACCGCCTTGGGCGCCTCACGCGCGAGGTACTCCATTGCGTCGGTGTCACCGAGCCAGTCCGAGCCCTTGACGGTGTCATACATGTGCCACTGCCAGTGGTCCGGACCCATGTTCGACAAGGACGCGGCGATACCGCCCTGTGCGGCAACGGTGTGTGATCGTGTCGGAAAAACCTTGGTTACACATGCCGTGCGCAAACCCTGCTCGGCCATGCCCAGAGTTGCCCGCAGACCTGCCCCGCCGGCACCTACGACGACCACGTCGTATTCATGCGTTTCGTATTCGTATGCAGCTGTCATTTATCTATTTCCTTACCGCGCGTTTCACAGAGCCAGCTTGATCAGGGCGAACAGCCCGGCAGCTATCAATGTGTAGCCAAACGCCGCGACGGCCATGAGGCTCAGCTTTTCTGCAACACCGTGGACATAGTCTTCGATCGCAACCTGCGTCTCACGTACCAGGTGGATGATGACGACGACCATTGTCAGTCCCGTCACAATCGCCGGGAAGGGACGGCTGTAATAGGCCAGAACTTCCTCGTAGGATCTGCCCAACCCGTTTGCGAAGACGAAAACAAACAGCGGTACAAGAAAGACAAGAGCCGCCGAGCTGACCATCATCTGCCAGTGGTGATGTGTGCCTTCTCCGCCGGCACCGGTTCCCTGCGCGCGTTTGCGGTCAGTGAGATAATTCATCGCCATTCTCCTTAAACCGCAATTGCCGTGATGAATGCGAGGACGGTTGCCAGCACCAACATGCCGATCCCCAGCTTTTCGGAGATCCGGACATCTACGCAATATCCCAGATCCCAGATCACGTGGCGCAAGCGGCCCAGCATGTGATAGAAGATCGCCCAGGTCGCGGCGAACATCACCAGATCACCCAACCAGCTTCTCATCAGCCCGTCGATGAAGTTGAATGCCGTCTCGGATGTTGCGGCTGCCAGGAACCACCAGACGACAAAGAATGCGATCACAAGTGACGCAATGCCGGTGATCCGCACAAGGATCGACGTCACCGAGGTCAGCTGCGGGCGATAGATCGTAAGATGAGGTGAAAGAGGGCGATTGCCCCGATTTACATCGGCCATGTTGGCTCCTTTACGGTTGGCTTCCGAAGGTTTTACCGTTTTTTGCGGTTCTGTCACGTGCTGCAGATGCAAAAAAGCCGATAATTGACGCAAAATGACGGATATTTGCAAATTGTGATCACACAAAATAAACACGTGATCACAAATACAATCCACCCCCAGGAATGTTAGCGCCTGCAGTTCCGAATCTGCAATGCGACTACTTTAATTCAGCGGTTTGCTGGGTCACTTCCCTCAACAATTTCTTACGAATACGTTCGGGATAGTCGGCGAATCCCGAGGCTGAAACGACAAAGGCACCCTCACCAACGATGACGTTTTCAAAGAAATACGCGGTCAGATCCGGTTCGCTTTCCTCGATTGCGATTGCGTTCACCGTCACCCCCCGCGTCCGCAGAATTCTGTGCACTTCCGATGGCTCGACCCCTTCGTTGGACACCCCATCGCCCGATATATCAATCAGGTGCCTTGTGCAGTGAGAGACCTCATCGAAGCTGGACATGGTCATTTCCAGCGCCTCGCCAATCGCAGTGGAGAAGTTGCGCCAGACCCTTGGATCGCGGGCCACTTTGTCGGCAAACTGATCAATCGCCTCGAAACTGTCGATACGCGTCCACGGGACCGTGACTTTTTGCCGAGACGACCCGGTCCATTGCACGAGCATCACGTGGGCCTGCCCACGCACAAGCGCCTCGGACACGATCGGATCGCGCAACCCGGCAGCAAGGCCGTCCATCTGGATCCGATATTCGGTGGAATCAACTGAGCCGGAAACATCCACGGCCAAGGCCAAAGCCAGATCGCACGCATAAGCAGGTGGCGTCAGGCAAAGGCAGGCAGCTATTGAGCGAAACAGGTCCATGAACGCAGCCTAGCACGATTGTCACTGGCTGCGTTCAAATGAATGTCAGCGCGGGCGTCAGATCGGCATCAAAGCCCAATAATCCAGATCAAGCAAAACGTTCGGCAGGTATCGACCTTCCTCGTTTTTAAGCTCGAATGGCTCTCCGCCCTTGGTGGCAACCAGCCGCAGTCGCACCGCGCCAACGCCCGGCACATTGGTTTCCGCTTTGTCCAGAACCTCGGACCAGGCCTTGATAGTGTCGCCCGAAAAGCAGGGGTTGGCGTGTGCGCCGCCGTTCAGGCCGACGATCATTTGCGCATTTGCCAGACCGTTGAACGACAGGGTCCGCGCCATTGAAATCACATGACCGCCATAGATCAGGCGACCATCCGGGCGGAAGGTCAGGTCGAAATGCACCTTGGCAGTGTTCTGCCACAAGCGTGTGGCTAGCATATGCTCGGCTTCTTCGACGGTGACGCCATCGACGTGATCAATGGTCTCTCCGATCTCGTAGTCGCCCCAGCGATGCGCGTCACCCGCCTGCGCATAGTCGTACTGCGAGAAATCGAGCCCCTCCGGCACCACCAGATCCTGTGGGGCCAATACTTTTTTCAACTCGGGCACAACGGTTTCGGGCGCAGGCGCATCCACTTCCGATTTCCGCACCATGACCCAGCGCACGTACTCGATAACAACCTCATCACGTTGGTTCAGACCGCGCGTACGGACCCAAACAACACCCGTCTTTCCGTTCGAGTTCTGTTTCAGGCCAATGACCTCGGATTCCGAGCGCAGCGTGTCGCCGGGATAGACCGGCTTAAGCCAGCGGCCCTCGGCATAGCCCAGATTGGCCACCGCATTCAGCGAGACATCTGGTACGGTCTTGCCAAACACGACATGAAACGCCGCCAGATCATCAATCGGGCTCTGCGGCAGACCACAATTCCGGGCGAACTCGTCCGAGGAGTAAAGCGCGTGTCGCGCTGGGTAGAGCGCATGGTACAGCGCCCGCTCGCCATTGGTCACCGTCCGCGGCACCGCATGGTGCAGGACCTGACCTATGGAGTAATCCTCGAAAAAGCGGCCCGGATTGGTTTTTGCCATTATTGCTGTCCCAGTTTCATGTCAGGTGAATAGTCGGCCTCGACCTCTTTGGTCACAGCCTGTGCGCAGCGCATCATGCGGCTGTTTTCGTCATAAGCGTAGGATGGGTCGCCATACAGCTCCCACCCTTTTGCCAGCGCATCTGACACTTTGTGGCAGAAAGCGGATGTGTCTTCCTCGGTCAACAGACGATAAAGTTTTGCCATGATGTCAAATCCTTACGAAGGGAACGGAGACGGACCGACCAACCCGTGAATGTATCCGATAACGCCCAGCAGCACGATCGAGGCCACAAAGAACATTGCGTCCTTGCCATAGGTTCCGGCTTCGCCGGGCGTCCAGTCGGGCTCGGCGCGGTTGATTGTGATCACCTCGACCACGGCCCAAGCCAGAAGGCCACCAAAGAGGATGATCGAGGCCAGATCGCCATTAACCAGCAAATGCGCGAAAGCCCACAACTTAAACCCGCCCAGCATTGGGTGGCGGACTTTGTTCAGCAATCGTCCTTTGGTTCCGGCGGGGCTCATCATGAAGATCGCGATCAACACCAGCAGGTTGTTGATGTGAATCATGAAGCTCGGCGGTGCCCAGACGTAGATGAAATCGGTCATACGATAACCGAAGATCATCAACAGGATCGACGCCACCAGCGCCAGCGCGACCGCGCCCTTGCCTGCGTCGCCCATTGCCGCGCGCTGCGCTGGCATCACGCGTTTGAACAGATGTGCGGCCCACCATAGTGCCACACCAAGAATGAGAAGAACAAAGCCCATGCTGGCTTACCCCGCTTGCAAAGCTGTAATCGCCTCCGCTTTTGCCAGAATTTCTCGGGCAGTTACAACGTGCAGGTTTTCAACGATTTTGCCGTCGACCACGGCAACGCCCTGCCCTTGCGCTTCGACCTCTTCGAACGCGGCGATCTGGCGGCGGGCCAGATCAATCTCAGTCTCGGAGGGCGCATAGGCTGCGTTGGTCACGTCGACCTGCGCGGGGTGGATCAACGTTTTGCCGTCAAAGCCCATGTCGCGGCCCTGCGCGCATTCGGCGGCCAGACCTTCAGCGTCTTTAAATGCATTATATACGCCGTCGACGATGATCAGCCCCTCGGCCTTCGCAGCCAGCAGGCACAGGCCCAACGAGGTCATCAGCGGCAGGCGATCCGGACGGAAGCGCGTTTGCAGTTCCTTGGCCAGATCGTTGGTTCCCATGACAAAGCCTGCCATTAACGGATGGGCGGCGATCTCGGCGGCGTTCAGCATCCCGCGCGGGGTTTCCATCATCGCCCAGATCGGCAGGTCTCTGGTAATGGCAGCCAACGCGTCCACATCCGCAGCAGAATTCACCTTAGGCAGCAGAACAACGTCGGCGTCCATCTCACGCACAGCCTCGGCATCGGCGCGGCCCCACTCGGTGTCCAGCCCGTTGATGCGGACAATCTTAACCCGCTCGCCATAGCCACCCGCAGCCAGAGCCGCCTTGAGCGTTTCACGCGCATTATCCTTTTCGTCAGCGGCCACCGCGTCTTCGAGGTCAAAGATGATTGCGTCCACAGGCAAAGAGCGGGCCTTATCCAGCGCCCGGTCTTTTGAACCGGGGATATACAAAACAGAGCGATAGGGGCGCTGGCGCGGGTCCATTGGCTTCTCCCAGAGAAATAAAGTTGCGCGGAATGGGGCATTTTTTGTCGGAAAGTTCAAGCGCAAAATCGCCGCATTGCAGCATTTACGACGCAACGTGCGCTCACTTAACCGAATTTCGGCCTCCGGTCTCCACCCTGATCGCAGGTGGAATCGGAAAGGTTCAGAGATGAAAAAGACGCTGTACAAGATGACAATGGGCCTGGGAATCATGGTTTTGGCCGCGCAACAGGTTCACGCTCGCAACTGTGCGCCGCGTCATGAGGTTGTAAAACGGCTGACCGAGACCTACGGCGAAACGCGTCAAGGTATGGGCATCGCACGCCAGGGCGCCGTGATGGAGGTCTACGCTTCGAAACAAAGTGGTAGCTGGACCATCACGGTGACGCTCCCCGACGGGATGACATGCCTTGTGGCATTGGGACAGACCTATCAAGCGATGGCTGAAGCCTTACCGGCAAATGTCTGATCAGGTCAGCGCGTCCCAGATCAGTTTGCTGCCAGTCAGGGTCAGCAGAACATAGGCAATGCCGAAGAACACGCGTTCGGGCAGCATGAAATGCGCCCGGACGCCCAGCCAGGCACCAAGAACTGCGAAGGGTGCCAACAATAGATCAGCCCACGCAGTGTGCCATGTGAACATGCCGAGATACGCATAGGGCACAAATTTCGCGATGTTGATGACCCAAAAGACCAGAACTGTACTGGCCTGAAACTCGGTTTTCGACAGGCGCTGCGACAGTAGATACACGGCGGCGGGCGGACCGCCCGCATGGCTGACAAAGCTGGTGAACCCGGCGACAAGGCCCGCAAACAACCCGGCAGGCGGCGGAAGGCGATTAGCAAAACCACGAACCCAGCCGTTAGTCTGGGCGACATGCCACACGACAAAACCTACTGAAATGCAGCCAATAAGCAGGCGCAGCAGATCGTCATCCGTGGCGCGGAACAACCACGCCCCCAGAACTACGCCCGGAATGGCACCCAGCATCAGAAGGCGTGAATCCGGCCAGCTCCAGCGTTTCCAGTAGGGTCCAAGGGTGGCGACATCGATCACCATGAGGATTGGCAACATCAGGGCAAGCGCCTGCCCGGGATCCAATATCAAAGCCAGAATCGAAGAGGACGCAAAGGCCACGCCCGAGCCAAACCCGCCCTTAGAGATACCAGCAAAGATCACCGCCGGGATCGCCACAGCAAAAAACATCAGGTTCAATTCGAACATGCGGCGTCCCGGTTTAGGCTTGTGTCACTGGCCGTTTAGCGCAATCAGACCGGCCTGCGCAAACTGTATGCGGTTGCATGCCGCGCCGCTGAACCCTTGCGCGAACGCCATTTACCGAATAGCACAACCGCGATTCCAATTCCGACCGGAGATTTTCCAAATGGCCAGACCCAAGATTGCGCTGATCGGCGCGGGGAACATCGGCGGCACGCTTGCGCACCTCGCAGCTGTCAAAGAACTGGGTGACGTTGTCCTGTTCGACATCGCAGACGGACTGCCGCAGGGCAAGGCGCTCGACATCGCTGAATCCGGCCCTTCGGAAGGGTTCGACGCCGCTATGTCCGGCACCAGTGACTATGCCGATATCGCAGGCGCGGACGTCTGCATCGTGACCGCTGGCGTAGCCCGCAAACCGGGCATGAGCCGCGATGACCTGCTGGGCATTAACCTGAAAGTCATGAAGTCGGTTGGCGAAGGCATCGCAGCCCACGCACCCGACGCGTTCGTGATCTGCATCACCAACCCGCTGGACGCGATGGTGTGGGCTCTGCGCGAATTCTCGGGCCTGCCGCACAACAAAGTCTGCGGCATGGCAGGCGTTCTGGACTCGGCTCGTTTCGCACACTTCCTGTCGGAAGAGTTCAACGTTTCTATGCGCGACGTCACCGCCTTCGTTCTGGGCGGCCACGGCGATACCATGGTTCCTTCGGTTCGTTACTCGACCGTTGCTGGTATCCCGCTGCCCGATCTGGTCGAGATGGGCTGGACCACGCAGGACAAGCTGGACGCTATCGTTCAGCGTACCCGTGACGGCGGCGCCGAGATCGTTGGCCTGCTGAAAACCGGTTCTGCCTACTACGCGCCTGCGACTTCGGCGATCGAAATGGCCGAAGCGTATCTGAAAGACCAGAAACGCGTTCTGCCTTGCGCCGCCTATTGCAGCGGCGAGCTGGGAGTCGACGGCCTCTATGTCGGCGTTCCAACCGTGATCGGCGCCGGTGGTGTTGAGCGTATCGTCGACATCAAGCTGAACGAAGACGAACAGGCTGGCTTCGACAACTCGGTCAACGCCGTTAAGGGCCTGATCGAAGCTTGCAAGGGCATCGACGCCTCTCTGGCCTGATCTACCTGTTGCCAAACAATGGAACCCGGTTCACCGTAAGGTGGGCTGGGTTTTGTTTTGGATAATTGCTATGTCGCCTCAGGGTTTTGTAATTGCTGCTAGCGGTGAGCAGTACATAGAAACCGCGGTTGAAGCAGCGGTGTCGCTGAAGGCTGCGATGCCCGATGTTCTGGTCGACCTGTTCACCGATATCGAAGGCGCACCCGGAACCGAAGTGTTCGACCAGACCCACTTGCTGGAGAAAAGTTGGTTCCGCCCCAAGTTCGAAAGCCTCGTGCGGTCACGGTTCGACAAAACGGTCTATCTGGATGCCGATGTCCGGTGCCTGGCCGATATGTCCGACATCTTCACTGTTCTCGACCGCTTCGACATTGCGATGGTGCACGATCCTCTGCGTAATTCACCGCATGCGCAACGCATTTGGAAAACCGCCCTGCCCAACGCCTTTCCGCATCTGAACGGTGGCCTCGTTGGTATTCAGGCGTCAGACAGCGTTCTGGAGTTTCTGAGCGACGTGCAGGAGACGATCATCGCCGAAGATCTGAATTCCGATCAGGCTCTGATCCGTGAGAAACTCTTCGACAGCGACCTTCGTCTGGCCGTTTTGCCTCCGGAATACAATTTCCTCGACTACCGGCAAGCCGAGATGTTCGGTTTTTTGCACAGCGCCCCGCGCCTGCTGCACCACTACAAATTTCACAGCCGACATGACAAACGTCTCGATAGCGCGCGCTCGGTTGTTGGACTGGTTGGGCCCGATCTCGAACGCCACTTGCGCGCGTTGATCGCGGCAGATGCCCAATTGACACCGGGAACGACGAAAAAGGTGCGCCCATTGGTCGACAAAGGCGTGCTGGGCAAGTTGCGTAAACTGATTATGGCGGTCAAAAAGGGAATCGTGCGCTTGCGACGCAGCTAGGATTTAGTTTAGCGCTAGCTGAAATCTGTCTTTATTCTAAAGGGCGTTGACCGCAACGAATCAAGAGACGGTCCCCTCACGCATTTTGTGATCACACGCGAAAAAACTGTGATCACAAACAGTGAAAATCTTCGTGAAATACCGCTCTCCTTTCAAAAAAGCCTTTAAACTTGCCCCCTACAAACCCCTATAACGGTTTAATCGTAGTCAGACAGGACAGTTTCGATGAACATTCACGAATATCAGGCCAAAGCGCTTCTTCGCAGCTATGGCGCTCCGGTCTCCGAAGGTCGCGCGGTTCTGCGCGCCGAGGAAGCCAAAACCGCAGCCGGTGAACTGGATGGCCCTCTGTGGGTTGTCAAAGCACAGATCCACGCAGGTGGCCGCGGCAAAGGCTCGTTCAAAGAGGCCGACGCCGGTGAAAAGGGCGGTGTCCGTCTGACGAAATCGGTCGAAGAGGCCGCCCAAGAAGCCAAGAAGATGCTGGGCCGCACTCTAGTCACCCATCAGACCGGCCCCGCAGGCAAGCAGGTTAACCGTATCTATATCGAGGCCGGTTCGGGTATCGAGCGCGAGCTGTACCTGGCTCTGCTGGTTGACCGCCAGACCAGCCGCATCTCGTTCGTGTGCTCGACCGAGGGCGGCATGGACATCGAAGAAGTGGCCGCAGCGACGCCCGAGAAAATCCTGTCCTTCTCGGTCGATCCCGCGACAGGCTATCAGCCCTATCACGGCCGCCGCATCGCGTTCTCGCTGGGTCTGGAAGGCGCGCAGGTCAAGCAATGCGTCAAACTGATGAGCCAGCTCTATGCAGCCTTCGTCGAGAAGGACATGGAAATGCTGGAGATCAACCCTCTGATCATTTCGGACAAGGGCGACCTCAAGGTGCTGGACGCCAAGGTCGGCTTTGACGGCAACGCGGTTTACCGCCACCCCGACATCGCCGAACTGCGCGACACGACCGAGGAAGACCCCAAGGAACTGGAAGCCAGCAAATACGACCTGAACTACATCGCGCTGGATGGTGAGATCGGCTGCATGGTCAACGGTGCGGGTCTTGCAATGGCGACGATGGACATCATCAAGCTGTATGGTGCCGAGCCTGCCAACTTCCTCGACGTGGGCGGCGGCGCCACCAAAGAGAAAGTGACCGAGGCGTTCAAGATCATCACCTCGGACCCACAGGTCAAAGGCATTCTGGTCAACATCTTCGGCGGCATCATGCGCTGTGACGTCATCGCCGAGGGCGTTGTCGCCGCGGTGAAAGAGGTCGGTCTCAAGGTTCCGCTGGTCGTGCGCCTGGAAGGCACAAATGTCGAGAAAGGCAAAGAGATCATCAACACCTCTGGCCTGGACGTGATCGCGGCGGACAACCTGAAAGACGGTGCCGAGAAGATCGTGAAGGCCGTGAAGGGCTAAGCCCAATTCCGTGGAGTGGGTTTCGCCCCACTATTCCGAAGAATTCTGGCAGGCCTTGGCCCGCCTAAAACAGGAGAACGCCAAATGGCAGTCCTCATCGACGAAAATACCAAAGTGATCTGTCAGGGCTTTACCGGCTCGCAGGGCACATTCCACAGCGAACAGGCCATCGCCTATGGCACCAAGATGGTTGGCGGTGTGACCCCAGGCAAAGGCGGGATGACCCATCTCGACCTACCCGTGTTCAACTCGGTTCACGAAGCCAAGCATGTGACCGAAGCCAACGCGAGCGTGATCTATGTGCCACCGCCCTTCGCAGCGGACTCGATCCTCGAAGCGATCGATGCCGAGATGGAAGTGATCGTCTGCATCACCGAAGGCATCCCGGTTCTGGACATGATGAAAGTGAAGCGCGCGCTGGAAGACAGCAAATCGCGCCTAATCGGCCCGAACTGCCCCGGTGTCATCACGCCCGACGCCTGCAAGATCGGCATCATGCCCGGCCACATCCACAAGCGCGGCTCGGTCGGCGTTGTCTCGCGCTCGGGTACCCTGACCTATGAGGCCGTCAAGCAGACCACCGATGTGGGTCTGGGCCAGTCCACCTGCGTCGGCATCGGTGGCGACCCGATCAAGGGCACCGAGCATATCGACGTGCTGGAATGGTTCCTGGCCGATGACGAAACCGAGTCGATCATCATGATCGGTGAAATCGGTGGCTCGGCCGAGGAAGAAGCCGCACAGTTCCTAGCGGATGAGGCCAAGAAGGGTCGCAAGAAGCCGACCGCCGGTTTCATCGCAGGCCGCACAGCCCCTCCGGGCCGCCGCATGGGCCACGCGGGCGCGATCGTCGCCGGTGGCAAAGGTGGTGCCGAGGACAAGATCGAAGCCATGCGCTCGGCTGGTATCGTCGTGGCCGAAAGCCCGGCGCAGCTGGGTGAGGCTGTGTTGGAAGCGATTGGGTAAACACTCAATGCCAAAGAGTACGCAAGCATTCAATTTGACGAGGGCAGCCTTTGGGTCGGCCTTTGGATGCTTGCGTACAGTTTTCTTTTCTGCATTTTTTTCAGCGTTGAGCAGCGTTGCAACGGCTGAAGAGTTTTCGCTATCCGAACTAGAAACCTTGATCGACCTTTGCGTCGATGAAACCGATCTAAACTTTGAAAATCGTCCCGGTCTGCGGTCGCTAGACAGCAACTCCAAGTTTTCGGAAGTGCTATTGGACGAAGCCGAGCAATTCGCTGAAACGAGTAAAGCAAAATTATTGTTTCCAGAGGTAAGATGGCTCTTTGATCCTGAAGTCAGCAACAGTCTTCGGGCAGATATTCCCGAAGCAATGGCCAGAAAACTCCAACTTGATCTGGCTTTGGAGTACAACCTCAAAAATGTTAGGCGGCAGATTGAAGCCCACGCCAAGCTGAAAAGCTCTAATTCGCGCGATGGAGAGTGGAATGACTTTGGCATCGTTGGAGGCAGCGCTTGGTGGTATTCGAAAGAGGTCTCCGTCATTTGGAAAGACAGCGGGTTTATTGTCCCCGGCTCAGTTTGCGAAATTTTTGGCGTACCTGCTCAAATTGCGCGAAAATTTGTGGATGGCACAGAATGGCGCTTCGAAACCGAGAACCGGGGGCCTTTCACCTTATATACCGCGACAAAGAAGGCGTTCGCTCCCACGTCTCGAACGCTTGTCAGGTTAATTACTGGTGTTGGGAAGAAGCACCGTCTTCCTTCAGCCATAGTTGCGGCGATAGAGATCGAACCGGGGTTCGCGTCGGAAACGGATTCGGGCGAATGGGTTATCATAGTATCGGACAGCAGATATCATGACCTTCTCTGACGCCATACGCACCTGTTTCTCCAAGTTCTTCACCTTCTCGGGTCGTGCCTCGCGGCCCGAATACTGGTTCTTTTTCCTGTTCATCGTGATCTGGAACATCATCGCCGGGATCATTGACTGGCAGTTTTTCACGCAAGTCTCGGTCAGCCCGAGCGATGAGGTGAAATCCGTCACTGCCACGTCCTCTGCGCCGGTGCAAAGCATCGTCGGCCTGATCGTCTTTTTCCCGCATCTGGCCGTCGCGTGGCGGCGGATGCATGATACCGGGCGCAGCGGGCTTTACGCTCTGTTGCCGATCCTGCTGATCGTCGGGGCCGCTGGTGTTCTGATCTTTGGCATTGGCCTTGCCTCCAGTTTTCAGCACGGCGGCAATCTGGACATCCTGTTCACCCGCGCCACTTTGCTGGTCGTCCTTCCGACACTGCTTGTTTTGTTTGTGTCGCCCCTCCTGGTTCTGTGGTGGCTGACCCGCCCCAGCCAACCAGGCACCAACCAATACGGTCCCAACCCACATGAGGTAGCCCAATGACCGAACATACGCCCAACTCTGCCTTTCATGCCTCAAGCTTTATGCAGGGGCACAATGCGGAATATCTGGAGCAGCTCTATGCCCAGTATACCAAGGACCCGAACGCGGTGGATGCCGCCTGGGTCGAATTCTTTCGGGCGATGGGTGACGCCACACCGGATGTGCAGCGCGAGGCTGAAGGGCCGTCCTGGGCGCGGAGCGACTGGCCTCCGATGCCAGCGGATGACCTGACGGGCGCGTTGACGGGCGAATGGGCCGAGATTGACGCCAAGGCGGCGGGCAAGAAGATCAAGGACAAAGCGGCGGACAAAGGCGTCGCGGTCAGCGAAGATCAGGTCAAACGCGCAGTGCTGGACAGCCTGCGGGCCCTGATGCTGATCCGGGCTTATCGGATCCGCGGCCATCTGGCCGCCAATCTGGATCCGCTGGGTATGCGCGCCGCCAGCACACACCCCGAGCTGGACCCCAAGACCTATGGCTTTACCGAAGCCGACATGGACCGGCCGATCTTTATCGACAACGTGCTGGGCTTACAGATGGCCAGTATGCGCCAGATCGTCGAGATCGTGAAGCGGACCTACTGCGGTACATTTGCGCTGCAATACATGCATATCTCTGATCCCGAACAGGCCGCGTGGCTGAAAGAGCGGATCGAAGGCTACGGCAAGGAAATCGCCTTCACCAAGGAAGGCCGCAAGGCGATCCTGAACAAGATGGTCGAGGCCGAAGGTTTCGAAAAGTTCCTGCACGTCAAATATATGGGCACCAAGCGGTTCGGTCTGGACGGCGGTGAGGCCCTGATCCCCGCGATGGAGCAGATCATCAAGCGCGGCGGCGCCTTGGGGATCAAGGACATCGTCATCGGGATGCCGCACCGGGGCCGTCTGAATATCCTGGCCAACGTGATGAGCAAACCTTACCGCGCGATCTTCAACGAATTCCAGGGCGGCAGCTTCAAGCCCGAGGATGTGGACGGGTCGGGCGACGTAAAATACCACCTTGGCGCGTCCAGCGATCGCGAATTCGACGGCAATAGCGTGCACCTATCTCTGACTGCGAACCCCTCGCACCTTGAGGCGGTGAACCCGGTGGTTCTGGGCAAGGTCCGCGCCAAGCAGGATCAGCTGAACGACACGGACCGTACCGCGGTGATGGGCATCCTGCTGCATGGCGACGCGGCCTTTGCCGGCCAAGGTGTAGTGGCCGAAGGCTTCGGCCTGTCGGGTTTGCGCGGTCACAAGACCGGTGGCACCATGCATATCGTGGTCAACAACCAGATCGGTTTCACCACCGCGCCGCACTTCTCGCGCTCCAGCCCGTATCCCACCGATATCGCGCTGATGGTCGAGGCACCGATCTTCCACGTGAACGGCGACGACCCCGAGGCCGTGGTCCACGCCGCCAAGGTCGCGACCGAGTTCCGTCAGAAGTTCCACAAGGACGTGGTCATCGACATCTTCTGCTATCGCCGGTTTGGTCACAACGAGGGCGACGAGCCCATGTTCACCAACCCGATCATGTACAAGAAGATCAAGACACATAAGACTACGCTGTCTCTGTACACCGAACGCCTGGTCAAGGATGGCCTGATTCCGGAAGGTGAGATCGAGGACATGAAAGCCGCCTTCCAAGCGCATCTGAACGATGAGTTCGAAGCCGGCAAGGATTACAAGCCCAATAAGGCCGACTGGCTGGACGGGCGCTGGTCGCATTTGGACAAGAACAAAGAAGAATACGTGCGCGGCGAAACCGCGATCACTCCTGACACTCTGGCCGAGATCGGCAAGGCTCTGACGCACGCGCCTGAGGACGTTGCCTTGCACAAGACTGTGGGTCGTCTGCTGGATCACAAGAAACAGATGTTCGACAACGGAAAGGGCTTTGACTGGGCGACCGGTGAAGCGCTGGCCTTTGGCTCTTTGCTGACCGAAGGCTTCCCGGTTCGCCTGTCCGGTCAGGACGCGACACGCGGCACGTTCAGCCAACGCCACTCGGGCTTTGTGCACCAGGAAAACGAAGAGCGGTATTACCCACTGAACAACATCCGCGAAGGTCAGTCGAAGTACGAAGTCATCGACTCGATGCTGTCCGAGTATGCAGTGTTGGGCTTCGAATACGGCTACTCACTGGCAGAACCCAATGCACTGACCCTGTGGGAGGCGCAGTTCGGCGACTTCGCCAACGGCGCACAGATCATGTTCGACCAGTTCATCAGTTCGGGCGAAAGCAAGTGGCTGCGGATGTCCGGTCTGGTCACCCTGCTGCCGCACGGTTTCGAAGGGCAAGGCCCCGAGCACAGCTCGGCCCGTCTGGAACGGTTCCTGCAGATGTGCGGTCAGGACAACTGGATCGTGGCAAACTGTACGACGCCTGCGAACTACTTCCACATCCTGCGCCGTCAGCTGCATCGCACGTTCCGTAAGCCGCTGATTCTGGTGACTCCAAAATCGCTGCTGCGTCACAAATTGGCGGTCAGCACGGCCGACGATTTTACCACCGGCTCCAGTTTCCACCGGGTGTTGTGGGATGACGCGCAAAAGGGCAATTCGGACACCAAGCTGGTCAAGGATGACAAGATCAAGCGCGTCGTAATGTGTTCCGGCAAGGTCTATTATGACCTTCTGGAAGAACGTGACGCACGTGGTATCGACGACGTCTATCTGCTGCGGATCGAGCAGTTTTATCCCTTCCCGGCGCATTCGCTGATCAACGAACTTGAACGTTTCAAGGGCGCAGAGATGATCTGGTGTCAGGAAGAACCCAAGAACCAGGGTGCCTGGACCTTTATCGAGCCGAACATCGAGTGGGTTCTGACGCGCATCGGTGCCAAGCATACACGGCCGCACTATGTCGGCCGCGCCACATCGGCTTCACCCGCGACGGGTCTGGCCAGCCAACACAAAGCCCAACAAGAAGCGCTGGTCGACGAAGCGCTGAGCATTGAAGGAAAATAATCGATGTCCATTGAAGTTCGAGTTCCCACGCTTGGCGAATCGGTCACCGAAGCCACGGTTGCGACATGGTTCAAGAAACCCGGCGACGCCGTTGCCGTGGACGAAATGCTCTGTGAGTTGGAGACCGACAAGGTCACCGTCGAAGTCCCCTCGCCCACCGCTGGCGTGATGGGCGAGATCGTCGCCGCCGAAGGTGAAACCGTTGGTGTTGATGCGCTGCTGGCGACCATTGCTGCTGGTGAAGGCGCCGCGCCCACCCCTGCAGCTGCCCCGGCCCCGGCGGCTGCGGCGGAACCAGCCGCCTCCGGCGGAAGTGTCGACGTTATGGTGCCTACGCTAGGCGAATCCGTGACCGAGGCCACCGTTTCAACATGGTTCAAGCAAGTTGGCGACAGCGTCGCGCAGGACGAAATGCTATGCGAACTGGAAACCGACAAGGTTTCGGTCGAAGTTCCTTCTCCGGCTGCGGGCGTACTGGCTGAAATCGTGGCACCCGAAGGAGCCACAGTGGATGCGACGGCCAAGCTGGCTGTCATCTCCGACGCGGCGGCAGGAGCAGCAGCGGCCCCGGCGGCCGCTTCAGCAGCACCGGCAACGGCGGCCAGCACCGGCAAGGACGTTGCCAACGCGCCGTCCGCCGAGAAAGCCATGGCAGAGGCTGGTCTTTCGGCAGATCAGGTTACCGGCACTGGTCGCGATGGCCGCATCATGAAAGAAGACGTGGCCCGCGCGGTTGCAACGGCAGCGGCCCCGGCGCCTGCTGCAGCAGCACCCGCGCCCGCCGCACCGACACCGCGCGCTCCGGTCGCGGCAGAAGATGCATCGCGTGAGGAACGCGTGCGCATGACCCGTCTGCGCCAGACCATCGCTAAGCGTCTGAAAGATGCTCAAAACACCGCCGCGATCCTGACCACCTATAACGAGGTGGACATGACTGAAGTGATGGCTTTGCGCAATCAGTACAAGGACCAGTTCGAGAAGAAGCACGGCGTCCGTCTGGGCTTTATGTCCTTCTTCACCAAGGCTTGCTGCCACGCGCTGAAAGAGGTTCCCGAGGTCAACGCTGAGATTGACGGCACCGACATCGTCTACAAGAACTTCGTACACATGGGCGTTGCTGCCGGTACACCGCAGGGTCTGGTGGTTCCCGTCATCCGTGACGCCGACAGCATGTCCTTTGCCGCCATCGAAAAAGCGATCGCCGAAAAGGGCAGACGTGCCCGCGACGGCAAATTGTCCATGGCGGAAATGCAGGGCGGCACCTTCACCATCTCGAACGGTGGTGTCTATGGCTCGCTGATGTCCTCGCCGATTCTGAACCCCCCGCAGTCGGGTATTCTGGGCATGCACAAGATTCAGGACCGTCCGATGGTCATCAATGGTGAGATCAAGATCCGCCCGATGATGTATCTGGCGCTGTCCTATGACCACCGGATCGTGGACGGCAAAGGCGCCGTGACGTTCCTTGTCCGTGTAAAAGAGGCGCTGGAAGACCCGCGCCGCTTGCTGATGGATCTGTAATCATGGCGACACATGTACTCTGGCAGGCCGATGTGGCCGATTTCGATGCCTGGCTGAAAGTGTTCCGCGAGGACAAGCCGATGAGAGAGGCCGCGGGCATCCGCGACCTCCACATCTGGAAAGACCCGGATCAGAAAGATCACGCGGTTGCCATGTTCGAAGTTGCGGATCTGGACCGGGCCCAGGACTTTATGGAGTCTGAAGAGCTGGCCATGCACCACGAACGCGGTGGTGTGGCGCATATCCAGGTCAAGGTACTTCAACCTGTTTGATATTGGGTTCTGCGCCCCGGCTGGGGGGCGCAGAACCTACTGGTAACCTGATGCCTTTGGCGAACTCAAAGGAACCCCCCGGATGAACACGGAATTGACCGTCTTGTCCCTTGCCGCATTGCTTTGGGTCGCACAATTCGTGGCCTATCTGGTTGCCGGGCATGGGAAGATTGACCTTGGTCATGCCATCGGCCCCCGCGATGTACCTTTTGACAAGCCGGGGGTTTCCGGACGCTTGCACCGCGCTCTTTGCAATCACACCGAAGGCTTGGTTCTTTTTGGAATTGCTGCGCTTGTTCTGACGGTTTCCGGCCAGTCGAATAGTTTCACCGCCACCTGCAGCTGGGTCTATCTGATTGCCCGGCTTCTCTACGCTCCCGCCTACGCATTCGGATGGACGCCTTGGCGGACCGTAATCTGGATCGTCGGACTGGCGGCTACCACTGCAATGCTGCTGGCTACGCTTCTTTGATTCCGTCGCCAGCATAGATTAACAAAATGGGGAACGGCCCCGGCGCAAATAAAAACTGTCGCCATCCCCGCAAACGATAAGGACCTGACATATGGCAAACTATGACGTTATCGTAATCGGATCCGGCCCCGGCGGCTATGTCTGCGCCATCCGTTGCGCTCAGCTGGGCCTGAAAACCGCCTGTGTCGAAGGACGTGACACGCTTGGCGGCACCTGCCTGAACGTGGGCTGCATCCCCTCAAAGGCACTGTTGCACGCGTCGCATCAGCTGCATGAGGCCGAGCATAACTTTGCCAAGATGGGCCTGAAAGGCAAAAGCCCCTCGGTCGATTGGAAGCAGATGCAGGCCTACAAGCAGGAAACGATCGACGGCAACACCAAGGGTATCGAATTCCTGTTCAAAAAGAACAAGATCGACTGGTTGAAGGGCTGGGGTTCGATTCCTGCCGCCGGTCAGGTCAAGGTGGGGGATGAGATCCACACTGCTAAGAACATCATCATCGCTTCCGGGTCCGAGCCGTCCTCACTGCCCGGTGTTGAAGTCGACGAAAAGGTCGTCGTGACCTCGACCGGTGCGCTGTCGCTGGGCAAGATCCCGAAGAAGATGGTGGTCATCGGCGCGGGCGTGATCGGGCTGGAACTGGGCTCAGTCTATCAGCGATTGGGGGCCGAGGTTACGGTGATCGAATTCCTCGACGCAATCACTCCGGGCATGGACCCCGAAGTGCAGAAGACCTTCCAGCGTATTCTCAAGAAGCAGGGCCTGAAATTCGTCATGGGCGCGGCGGTTCAAAAGACCGAGGCGACCAAGACAAAGGCAAAAGTGACTTACAAGCTGCGTAAAGATGACAGCGAGCATGTGATAGACGCCGATACCGTGCTGGTCGCAACGGGCCGCAAACCCTACTCGGACGGTCTGGGTCTTGAGGCTCTGGGCGTCGAGATGTCGCCGCGAGGTCAGATCAAGGTTGGTGCCGACTGGCAAACCAACGTTCCGGGTATCTATGCAATTGGTGACGTAATTGACGGCCCGATGCTCGCCCATAAGGCCGAAGATGAAGGTATGGCCGCAGCCGAGCAAGTGGCAGGCAAGCATGGCCATGTGAACTATGGCGTCATCCCGGGTGTGATCTACACGTGGCCCGAGGTCGCCAATGTCGGCGAAACCGAAGAGACGCTGAAAGAACAAGGCCGCGCCTACAAGGTCGGCAAGTTCATGTTCATGGGCAACGGCCGCGCCAAGGCGAACTTGATGACGGACGGGTTTGTGAAAATCCTGGCCGACAAAGAGACGGACCGCATTCTGGGCTGTCACATTATCGGCCCAGCTGCGGGTGAACTGATCCACGAGGTCTGTGTGGCAATGGAGTTCGGTGCCTCGGCCGAAGATCTGGCTCTGACCTGTCATGCCCACCCAACCTATTCCGAGGCCGTACGCGAGGCCGCTTTGGCCTGTGGTGATGGGCCAATCCACAGCTGATAAGTTGACCCCGGCGGCCTTCAGCTGGCCGGGGTCAACCACGCATCAAGATAGATTTCCAATCTGTCCTTAAAGCTCTGGGATTCGTGCAGGGCGCAAAATTTCAACGACATCGACTGAATGGCGAAAGCCTGAACGCCCTCGGCCAGCAGGTCGGTGGAAATGTCTTTGCGGACTTTGGCGGTTTCCAGCCAGCCGGCGACCATGCGCACGTAACGTTCAAAGCACTGCGCGATCGGACCCACTTCGACGATTGCCGCAGCGCCTGAATAGCGAATGATCAGGTCAAACACGTATCGCTCCGAAGTCATGAATGTATGGATTGGTTCCAGCGCGGTTGCGATTTCCGGTGCCGTATGCGGAACTGGCCCCTGCTCGACCTGGTCAAAGCAGGCAACCAGCTTTTCTCCAATCAGGCGCTCCATCAAAGCGTCCTTGTCGCGAAAATGCGCGAAGAAGGTACCTTTGGCGACACCTGCTGCCTGAACCACTTCTTCTACCCGAAGCGCCTGATAGCCGTTCTTACGAATAACGTCCTCTGCAGCTTCGATCAGACGTGCGCGCGTTTTGAGGGTTCGTTTTTGAATTGTCTTTTGCATACACCCTGTTCGCATATTTTTTGACCACGGTCAAATTTGATATTGACCGTGGTCATTTTTTTAGCCTACAAAATGACCACGGTCACTTTTAGGAGATTCCCGATGCAAACTAAGAAAATACTGATCCTCGACGGACACCCCGGCGAAACCAGCCTGTCCCGTACTTTTGCCGAAACCTATGCCGATGCCGCGCGACAAAAGGGGCATGATGTACGCATGATCCATCTGAGCGAATTGCAGTTCGACCATGACTTTGGTCAGGGCAACTACGAAGATTTCAAACCGCTGGAGCCGGTGTTGGAGCACGTGCTTCAGGACCTGGAATGGAGCGAACACCTGGTTCTGACAGCACCGATGTGGTGGGGTGGCCTGCCCGCCAAACTGAAAGGTTTGATCGACCGGACATTCATCCCCGGGCGAACCTTCGACACACGGAACACGACCAAGATCGGCTTTCCGGCACCAATGCTGACCGGGCGCACGGCCCGGGTCATCCTGACATCGGACACGCCCGGCTGGTTCATGCGTCTGATTTACCGGCAAGCTCTGATCCGGCAGGTTCGCGACCAGATTCTGGGATTTGTCGGCTTCAAACCAACGCGGTTCACCTATTTCGCAGGTGCCAGCTATCCAAAACCCGGCAGCGTGGAGCGTTGGATTTCAAAGGTGGCCAAGATCGGCGCTGCGGCGGCCTGATCGCGGTGCTTACCACATTGTCTTCTCGGCGCGCGCGCCCCATTCCCGATCATAGCGCGCGCCACCTTCCTCACCATCGGACGCCTCGGCAAGGATTTCACCCACGGTGGGCAGATGTTCCGTCTCATCCCCGCTCGTCCAGGTGCGCGCTCGCATCAGCGCGCGAGCGCATTGCGTGTAAACCTCAGAGATCTCTATGACGATGACAGTAGCCGGGCGTTTGCCCTGCTTTTCAAACCGGGCTCGCAAGGAATCGTCGGTAGTAACGCGAGCGGCTCCATTCAGGCGCACCACATTGTTCGAACCCGGCACCATGAACATCAGCGACACTCGCGGATCGCGCACGATATTCCGCAAGCTGTCCAGCCGGTTGTTTCCGCGCCAATCCGGCATCGCCAGCGTTTGCGGATCAAGCTCCAGAACAACCGGGCCGTCATCGCCGCGCGGGCTGCTATCAACGCCCTCGGGGCCCACGGTAGAAAGCACGCACAGACGCGAGGCCATAATCCATTTGCGATAAAGCGGCGTCAGATGCCGCGCCACCTTTCGCAGCGAAGGCGCACCGGGCTTGCCGTACAGAGCTTCGAGCGTTTCGATGTCCTTAACGAATTCCATCCGGATCAAACCCCACTTCGCGCATCAACTCATTGGACCGCGTTTCGATAACGTCTTCGAGGCGCCCAAGAAATGCATTCCGTGCGATCCCCGGTTCGATTGGATCCAAAAAATCGACGATCGCCAGACCGGGTTTGCGCATCACCCCCGTCCGGGGCCAGAACACACCGGCGTTTGTGGCAACAGGAACGCAGGGAAAACCCAACCCCTCGTACAGAACCGCAGTCCCGACCTTGTACGGTTTATTCACCCCGGGCGCGACGCGCGTACCCTGCGGATAAATCACCAACTGACCAGGTTCCGAAAACTCTTTGGCCACGTCCTTGACCATCTTGGCCACTGCTGCACCCTTTTTGCCGCGATCGACCGGAATGCAGCCAAGGCGGCGGGCATAGAGGCCGATGATCGGCGTCCACAGCAACTCCTTCTTCATGATGAATTTACCGTGTGGAATGGCGTCGAAGATCATGATGATATCGAGGAACGACTGATGCTTGGCTCCGATCACGACCTCGTCGACAGGTGCCGTTCCACGCACTTCGCATCGGATACCCACCATCCATCCAGCCATCCAGATCGTCGTGCGCGCATATGTCTTGCAGGCCTGCAAGGCCCCGCGTTTGTTGAACAACGCATAAGGAGCAAACACGATACCCAGTATCAGCATCCACGCATAAATCACGATCATGAAGATCAATGAGCGGACCCATTGGATCGCTGTAGCCATCAGGAAAGCTCCTTTAATTTACGCGCTGCGGCTGTCCATGTGGCCAAAAACGCCACCGCAGCCCCCAGCAGGGGTATCAGCGCAGGCAACAGCCAGCCACCCCCCTGAAATCCCAACCCGGTCAGAAAGCCGCCCTCTTCCGCGGCTTCGGGCAATAGCAAAACGCCGGTCATGCCGAACAGCACCCCAACCAGAGAGCCAAAGAACGCACGGTAGGTGAAACGACGTACAAATGCACTGGCGATAAAACGGTCACGGGCTCCGACAAGGCGCAGCACCTCGATAATCTGCGCGTTGGCGGCAAGGGATGCATTGGCGGCTAGCGTGATCATGGCCGCCGTTGCGCCACCGATCAGCAGAATGGACACCCAGCCCAACCGCCGCAGTGAGGTCGCCGCATCCACCAGCGGTTCGCGCCAGCGCGAATGGTCGTCCAGCACGGCCCCCGGCACCTCTGCCCCCAGTCGCAGGCGCAGACCTGCAGCATCCAGACCCGGCGCACCCTCTACGATTTCAATCAGTTGTGGAACCGGCAGCGTGTCCAAGGGCAGATCGGGACCAAACCACGGAGACAGCAGGGCGACCTGTTCTTCCGCGCTTAACGCGCGGGCCGAAGCGACACCGGGCGTTTGGGCCAGAACTGTCAGCGCGGCCTCGGTCTGGGCGGCAAGCTGTTCAGCTGGCGCATTGATACGCAGTGTGGCGGCCCCGGCCAGTTCCGATGCCCAGCGGTCCGCAAGACGGCCCGACGCCAATGACAACGCAAGCGCAAAAACGGCCAGAAACGCCATCGCGCCCGCCACGAATAATGTCAGTTGCGCCGTATAGCCCGACGGCGGCACAACCCTGTCGGCGCGCTTGTCCCGGGTTAGCATGCTGCGGATGGTTCCCTTGCTCATAGGTCCGCCCCCGCCAGTTGAATCTGGCGCTGCGAAATACGCAAGACGCGGGCCTGAACCTGACTTTTTGTGGCTCGGATCAGGCTGAGGTCATGGGTCGCGATCAACACGGTCTTACCCATCTTGTTCAGTTCGACCAGCAGCCGCAGAAGGCGCTGAGACATCTCCCAATCGACATTGCCGGTCGGTTCATCTGCCAACACAACGTCCGGTGACAGGATCACCGCACGCGCCAGCGCCGCGCGTTGACGTTCGCCGCCAGACAGCTCGGGTGGGAGCGCATCAAGCCGTGTGCCCAGCCCCACCCAGCTCAGCAACTCCAGCAGGTCCTCTTTCTGGGCGTTCTCACCTTTTCCTGAAACCATCAGCGGCAGAGAGACGTTTTCGGCCAGGGTCATGTGATCCAGGAAACGACAATCCTGATGCACGACCCCGATCCGGCGTCGCAGCAATGCCATCTGGTCGCGGTCAAGGCGCGCAATGTCCTGTTCAAAGGCATTCAACCGCCCCGACGTGGGCAACAACGCACCGTAGCACAGCTTGAGCAGAGTGGTCTTTCCCGCACCGGACGGCCCGGTCAGAAAGTGGAACGAACCCGGCTGCAACTGAAGCGACACATCGCTCAGCAATTCACCATCACCATAGGTGTAGCTGACGTTTTCCAGCTCGATCACAGGGCCCCCCGTTCTTGTTGCCGCTCTTCTTGCCCGAGCGCGGTCGTGGTTTCAATGCCTGCACCGGGTCGAATTGGTGACACTTGCCGTGTGAAACCGAAAACACCCTTTGCGGTCAGGTCTTAACGGAATATCATCCCTGAAAAAACTATTATCAGGTCGACACCCCGACCGGGAGGCAGCATGCGTCTTACTTGTCCGAATTGTGGCGCTCAGTACGAAGTACCAGACGAGGTCATTCCCGAGGAAGGCCGCGATGTGCAGTGTTCCAACTGCGAAAAGACCTGGTTCCAGGCAAAGCATCCCGAAACTGAGGCTGAACCGGTAAAAACGGAACCTGCAGCGCCAGTTGCTGAACCCGCGGAAAAGGCTGCAAAGCAGGAACCAGAAGAAAAGCCCGCTGAAGACCCCAAACCAGCGCCCGAGCCCGCCGAGGCATCCTCGACCGGGAATGTCGATCCCGCTGTCGCCAATATCCTCAAAGAGGAAGCCGAACGTGAGGCTGGCCTGCGCGCGCAAGAGGGCGGTAGCCTTGAGACGCAGACAGATTTGGCCCTGGACGCTCCGCCCGAAGCGGAAAAAGTCGCCAAGGACCTGATCGCCACAGAAACCGCCAAGGATTCAGGTCAGAAGGACGCGTTGCCGGATGTCGAGGCGATCAATTCCAGCCTGCGCAGCGACGAACCCATATCGGAAGTGGAAGAGGATGAGCCTCTGCCGCGTAAATCCGGAGGCTTCCGGCGCGGATTTCTTTTGGTCCTGATTATCGGTGTGGTCCTGTTTCTGATCTACGGCAATGCCCAAAAGATCTCCGAAGCGGTTCCGCAGGCCGATCCAGTGCTGAACAGCTATGTCTCGCTGGTCGATCAGGCGCGCGTCTGGCTTGAGACGCAGGCCGGTACCAGCACGACATCGAACTGACGGAAGCGATCAGAACCGCTCCAGCAAGCGTTTGAGGTATTCCAACTCGATCTGGGGGCGATCCGTTTCACCGGTACGGCGGCGGATTTCATCCAGCAATTCGCGCGCACGGCGATAGACGTCTTCGCCCTGCAGCAGGTTTTCATCGGTTGAGATTGACCCGTTCGCGCCCGGGCTGCGTCCCAGAGGGTCGCGGTTGTTGGCCTGCATATCGCCGTCCTGTGATCCCTGGCCCGGCTGGTTTTGCTGGTTTTGCGCCAGCGCTTCGCCCAATGAGCGCATACCTTCACGCAGGGCCTCCATCGCCTCGGATTGGCGGTCGATGGCTTCGGCCAGATCGTCACTTCGCAACGCCTCTTCGGCACCATCCATGGCCCGTCCCGCACGGTCCAGCGCGTCGCGTGCGGCATCACCTTCGGGGGTTCCGGCGCCAGGCAGACCTTGTTGCTGGCGGCTCAGCTCATCGCGCAAGGCCTGTTGGCGATCCGCCAGTGATCCCTGACCCTGCTGACCGCCACCGCCTTGTTCCGATCCCTGACCCTGATTGCCCTGTCCTTCATGGCTTTGCCCACGGCCCTGACCGCCCGAGCGCCCTTCGTTGCCCTGGCTTTCACCAGCCTGCGCACCGGGGTTGAACTGTTCCTGCAAGTCGCGGAACGCCTGATCGCTCAGACCCTGCTGTTCGCGCAGAGTTTCGGCCAACCCCTCCATCGCCTGCTGGCCTTCTGATTGCTGGCCCTGGCCCTGACCTTGGGTGACGCGCATGTTTTCCATCATCTGCTGGAACTCTTCCAGCGCCTGCTGCGCCTCGGCCATGCGACCCTGTTCCATCAGCTCTTGAATGCGGTCCATCATGCGTTGCAGATCATCCTGCGTCATCTGAATGGACTCGCCATTCTGGCCCTGTTGGTTCTCGTCGAATTCGCCGTTCTCCTGTGCCAGGCGCTGCAGTTGGCGCATATAGTCCTGCGTTGCCTCACGAAGTTCCTGCATCAGTTCGGCGATCTCTTCGTCACTTGCACCGTTCTTCATCGCTTCGGACAGACGTTCCTGCGCACGGCGCATCCGTTCAAGCGCATCCGCAAGCGTGCCGTCTTCGATCAGAACGCCAAGCTCCCACAGGGCTTCTGCGATCTCCGCCTGTTGCTCTGGCTTAAGGCCGTAGTCGTTGAACGTCTCCAACCGGCGCAGGATCACGCGCAGACGCAGATAGGCGGTATCGGAACGGAAAAGGTCTTCGGGCAGATGCGAAACCGCGCGCAGGATCTGAGCAACCCGAGTGGCGTTATCGCGCGTCCACAGAAGATCCCGGCGCTGTTCAATCACGGCCGCCGCCAGCGGGTCAAAGAAGCGACGTGCGGGCAGCGCGGTCATATAAGGTTCGGATTGCCCTTCCTGATCAGCGGCATCGCGAGTCAACAGGGTGATTTTTACAGGCAGATGCGCCCATGGGTGCTGAGAAAAGTCTTCGATCAGGTCCTCGCTGAAATCAGCCCGGTCGCCCGTAATGGGCATCGGCAGCTCGACCTCGATCACCTCGCGCGACTCAGGGGCGGTGGTCAGACCATAACGGCGGTCCACAGATGGCAGATCAAGCTCAATCAGTGCGGAACCGGACACAACGCCATAATCGTCGCTGGCGGCAAAGGGCAGTTTCATTTGTCCACCGGCTTCAGCCTCGGCCACACCGGCGACACCGACTTTAGGCGGCATATCCGCCATCACGTTCAGCGCCCAGTTGCGGCCGGATGGGCCATCGATCGTCAACTGCCCGGTCTGTTCGGCGACAAAGTCCTGTTCCGGCTGGGTCGCGCCATCAGTTCCCAGAGGCGTAATTGTTTCCGTCAGGCTGTGCGCGCCGACCTCGCCGTAGAACCGCAAAGTAATTCGGCTGCCTTGCGGGACCGTCAACGTCGGATCGGATTGATCAGCCAGATAGAGCGTCGGCAACCCGGTATATCTGGGTGGCTCGACCCAGCCTTCCCAGCTTGGCCCCTGCCCTGCCACTGCAGCGCCCGGAGTCATTTCAGCCACCGAACCAATCCGCCAGAACGAGCCGAACATCGCGGCGATCACCAACGCCAACAAAGCTGAATAGCGCAGTGCGTAAGGATCGCGACTGGCCAGCCGCAGGTCCGGTTTGACCGGTTCGGCCTTAGCGACACGCTGCGCCATTCGGTTCTGATGCGCATGCCACAATGCCACCGAATCCGCGTCCATCGCGCCGATGGCCTGTTCATCCATCAAGGCCTGAATGGGCCGCCCCGGAAGGGCCGCATCCAGCCGCATCAGCGCCTCGGCCCGCGTGGGGAAATGGAATCGCCTTGCGCCGACGAACAGCGCGGCGACCAAGCCCAACAGCGCCAACGCCCCGAAACCCCAAACGATTTCAACCCTGACTTCGTCCTGCAAGCCCAGCATCAAAGCCGCCAGAATTGCCATCAAAACCGAGAAAAACGGCCAAAATGCGCGCAAAACCTGCTCGGCCAGCATCCCTGCGTGCGTCAGCCACAGGGACAGTCTTGGGATCGGCAGGTTCTGTCTTGCGCTCAAGGCGGGCCTCCTGACCGGGCCCGCGCGCCTATCGCGTCAAAGCCACGTAGGTATGGTATCGCGGTTTATGATTTCGTCAAAGCTTGGGCGTTCACGAATAACTGCAAATTGATCCCCATGCACCAGAACCTCGGGGATCAGGGGGCGCGTGTTGTATTCGCTTGCCATCACCGCGCCATAGGCCCCGGCACTGCGGAAAGCGACCAGATCGCCTGGTTCCAGCGGTGGCATATTGCGTTGTTTGGCGAAGGTATCGCCGGTTTCGCAGACCGGACCCACAATGTCATAAGGCTGTTGTTCCGCGCCCGGTGCGGGTTCCTGCACGGCGACGATGTCGTGATGCGCCTCGTACATGGCAGGACGGATCAAGTCGTTCATCGCGCCGTCGAGGATCAGGAAATCGCGACCTTCGCCTGATTTCACATATATAACCTTGCTGACCATCAATCCGGCATTGCCGGCGATCAGACGGCCGGGTTCGATCTCGATCTCGCAATCCAGATGACCCAGCGTTTTCTTGATCAGCGCTCCGTACTCAACGGGCAGCGGCGGCGCATCATTCGAACGCGTGTAGGGAATCCCCAAACCGCCGCCCAGATCAAGTCGACGGATATTGTGCCCTTCTGAGCGCAGCTTTTCGGTCAGTTCGGCCACTTTGGTATAGGCCAGCTCGAACGGCTCCAGCTCAGTCAATTGTGAGCCGATATGGACGTCGATCCCGATCACTTCCAAACCCGGCAGGCTGGCAGCGTGGGCGTACACCTCGGACGCGCGGGCGATGGGGATGCCGAACTTGTTCTCGGACTTGCCGGTCGCGATCTTGGCGTGGGTCTTGGCATCCACGTCCGGGTTCACCCGCACGGTGATCGGGGCAACCACGCCCAGCTCCAAGGCAACGGCATTGATCACTTCCATCTCGGGCTCAGATTCCACGTTGAACTGGCGGATACCGCCAGTCAGCGCGGTGCGGATTTCGTCCGCCGTTTTGCCAACGCCCGAGAACACGATCTTTTCGCCAGGTACTCCGGCGGCCTTGGCGCGCAGGTATTCCCCACCCGACACCACATCCATCCCCGCGCCCGCCTGTGCGAGCGTTTTCAGGATCGCCTGATTGCTGGCCGCCTTCATCGCATAGCAGACAAGATGATCGGTGCCCTCCAGCGCATCGTCGAACAGCTGAAAGTGCCGCGACAACGTCGCGGTGGAATAGACATAGAACGGAGTTCCGACCGCGGCTGCGATTTCGGAAATCGGGACATCCTCGGCGTAAAGCGCGCCGTCGCGGTAGAGAAAGTGATCCATGACTGCGCGCTTAGACCAAAATGGCCTCGCGGATCAATGGATTCTGCGCGAGTCGCGGTGTTGCATCAGTTGGACGTTGAGACGCCAACGCGGCCATAGCCCGATACTTTGATGCCGGATCCGCTTGATGTGTCCGAAGGTTCAGGACTGGGTTTGTACGAAGGGTCGCAAGCCGCCAGAACAGCAAGGGAAAGAATCAGGCCGATGATTTTCATTTTTTGGTCTTCTTTTCAGAACTTGGCGCAACGCCGTTACGCCCGGTAAATGGGCATAACCACAGCGAAATGCAAATTTTCGATTACAGCCCCAGGAAAACGCCAAACCCGCCACGCTGCAGGCCCACGCCGACGCCGCCATAGGTGCCGCTGCTGCCGACACCGATATTGGCGCTCATCGAGGGCTGAATGGGTTCGCCATCCACACCGCACCCGGCCAGGGCAATCCCGGCCGAGATCAGAAGGACCACACGTAGTAATTGCATCACACCAGCGCCTTCCATCGCTCAATCTGGGCGCGGACCTGATCGGGTGCCGTGCCACCATAGGATTGGCGGGAGTTTACTGAATTTTCCACGGTAAGGACAGAATAGACATCATCGGTGATGTCCGCATGAACCGATTGCATGTCTTCCAGCGTCAGATCCGGCAGATCGCAGCCCTTGCTTTCGGCCATCGCCACCAATGATCCGGTGACATGGTGCGCATCGCGGAACGGCAGCCCCAGCACCCGCACCAGCCAGTCGGCCAGATCGGTCGCGGTCGAGAAACCCGAGCCCGCTGCCGCAGCAAGACTGTCGCGGTTGGCGGTCATGTCCTTAACCATGCCTTCCATCGCCGCCAGCGCCAGCATCCAGTTGTCGGCCGCATCAAAGACCTGTTCCTTGTCTTCCTGCATGTCCTTGGAATAGGCTAGCGGCAGGCCCTTCATTACCATCATCAGCGCGGTATTCGCACCGTAGATCCGGCCCACCTTGGCGCGGATCAGTTCCGCCGCATCGGGGTTTTTCTTCTGCGGCATGATCGACGACCCGGTTGAGAATCGATCGGATAGCGTCACAAACCGGAACTGGGCCGAGGACCAGATCACCAGTTCTTCGGCGAAGCGCGACAGGTGCACGGCACAGATCGAAGCCGTCGACAGGAACTCCAACGCAAAATCGCGGTCGCTGACCGCATCCAGCGAGTTCGCGGCGGGGCGGTCAAAGCCCAGCGCTTCGGCTGTCATCTGACGGTCGATTGGGAAAGACGTTCCGGCCAACGCCGCAGCACCCAACGGGGATTCGTTCATCCGAGCGCGAGCATCGCGGACGCGGCTCAGGTCACGACCAAACATCTCGACATAAGCCATCATGTGGTGGCCCCATGTCACCGGCTGCGCCGTCTGCAGGTGGGTAAAGCCAGGCATGACCCAATCGGCGCCTGCTTCGGCCTGCGCCAAAAGCGCGCGGATCAGGGCCAAAAGGCCTGATTCCGCCGCGTCCAACTGATCACGCACCCACAGTTTGAAATCGGTCGCAACCTGGTCATTCCGCGACCGACCTGTGTGCAAACGGCCTGCCGGCTCGCCAATGACCTCTTTTAGCCGCGCCTCGACATTCATATGGATGTCTTCCAGCGCGGTCGAAAACTGAAATTCTCCGTTCTGGATTTCTGACAAAACGGTGAGCAGCCCTTCCCGAATAGCCTGCGCATCACTATCAGTTATAACGCCTGTGGCCGCGAGCATGGCGGCATGGGCGCGCGAGCCTGCGATGTCCTGGGCTGCCATCCGCTGATCGAACCCGATCGAGGCATTGATCGCCTCCATGATCGCGTCTGGACCAGCGGCAAAGCGGCCGCCCCACATCTGGTTCGAGGATTGATCGGTCATGTTGGAAAACCCGGAGTTGATATGCGCCTATTTCGTCTGATCCCCCTTTATATGGCCCTTGCGCTGGGTGCAAACGCGGCTTTGGCCACGGATGCCGAAACTCTGGCCCCGCTGCGCGACGGCACACTGAAGCGGCTGATCCTGCACAAAGAGCCCAAACCCGTCGAAGCGGTAGATTTCCAGCTTGAAGATGATGGCGGCGTTGCGACGCTGGAGGATTACAAGGGTAAGTATGTCCTGCTGAACTTCTGGGCCACATGGTGCGCACCCTGCCGCAAGGAAATGCCTCAGATTGCGGAACTTCAGGAGGAATTCGGCGGCGACAAGTTCGAAGTTCTGACGCTGGCAACCGGGCGCAATTCGCCAGCCGGGATCAAGAAGTTCTTCGAGGAAAACGGCATCGACAACCTGCCGCGTCATCAGGACCCCAAATCGGCCGTCGCGCGGGAAATGGGTGTTATCGCCTTGCCCATCACGGTCATTCTGGACCCCGATGGCAATGAAATCGCACGCCTGATCGGCGACGCCGAGTGGAATTCGGACAGTGCCAAGGCAATCGTGGCGACCCTCGTGGGCGCTGAAAGCTAACCTACCAGCGAAACACGGCGAATGGTGGTATCCTCCTGGCGTTTTAACCAGGAGGATTTTTATGAGACGCTTGAGCGCTGTGGTCGTGCTGGCCAGCCTTTCTTTGATCGCTGCCGGATCTGCCGGGGCGAAAGATCTTCGCAAAGAAAATCAGTTTATGGAGGCTGTTGCCGGGAAAAAACTGGTCAGTGGCGACACCTGGCTGGTCATTACCCCTGACGGGAAAATTGACGGTGTTGGCCGCAACAATGCCAAGCGTACCGGTGCGTGGGTGTGGAACAAGAGGTTCTTTTGTCGAAACGTTGTGGTCGGTCAAAAGGCGTTTCCCCAAGACTGCCTGACAGTTTCGGTCGACGGCAACCAGATGCAGTTCAAAAGGAACAAGGGCAAAGGTGACGCCATTGTCTATACCGTCTCCAACTAAGGCGGCGGCACAGTTTCTTTTTTTGTGATACTCTGAAACCGGCCCCAACGGGCCGGTTTTCGTTTGCGACTTGAAGGAAGGGAGAGTGCGATGAAACCGGTAGTTCTGTTGATTGGGAAACTGCCCAATGTAATTGGAGATGTCGCGCGCCAACTGGATCACCTGCCGATTCAATGGCTTGGTGCGCACGATCAGGAAGAAGTCAGGCGACAATTGGACGAAGAACCACGCATTTCCTGTGCGATCATGGGCGCCGGACTTGACGACAAGGTCCGCGGAGAGATGGTGGGTATCATTGCGGCACGCAGGCCAGATATCTGCATCCACCTCAAGGATCGCGCCTCGGGCCCGGATGGGTTGGTGCCCTTTGTCCAGCGCGTTGTTCAGTATGAGATTTTGGACAGTCTCGAACATAGCTGACGCCACGCCACCTTTGACAGTTTGCCTGCTGCTTTGCACTCTGCCGGGCGGGAGGACGGAATGCCGCTTGAAATTCTATTGGTTCTGGTGGTCGGAGGTATCGCCGGGATAACAGTGATGTTGCATCTGACGGGCAAATCGCGCTTACGCGTGCTGACACCCGAAAGTGCGCGGTCGGAATGGCTGCGACACGCGCCCGATGACGCAGTCATCGACGTCACTGTTTCGCATGACGGTCATGCGGCATTGATCCGAACCGATGCCGGTAACGGGCTGCTGTGGTCTTTCGGCGCGGACACCGTCGCCCGGCACCTTCTGGATTTTGATTTGCTGGAGCATCCGCAAGGTTTTGAGGTTCAGTTCCACGAATTCGGAACGCCCAAAGCGATCATCCACCTCGACGAACTCGAACGCCGCCATTGGCAGCACCTGATGGAGCCCGCATGACGGACCAAGTGACTTTCCCGGACGCCGTGCAGTGGGCTGTCCCTTTCTTCATTGCTGCCATTCTGGCCGAGTTTCTGTGGATCGCCGTCAAAGGCAAAGGCGGGCGGTATGAGACGCGGGACGCCGTAACTTCTCTGATTATGGGCGCAGGCAACATCGCCTCGGGCTTTCTGCTGGGCTTTATCGCCTACGCGTTCTTCATGTGGCTATGGCAGATCACGCCTCTGAACCTGGGCACGTCGATCCCCGTCATCATCTTGTGCTTTGTACTGGACGATCTGCGCTATTACTGGGTGCATCGCTTTGGCCACCGGATCCGCTGGGTCTGGGCCAGCCATGTGAACCACCACAGTTCGCAGCATTACAACCTGACCACGGCGCTGCGGCAGACATGGACCTATACGTTCACATTCATGATGGTTGTCCGCGCGCCGTTGATTCTGTTGGGTTTTCACCCCGCGATGGTGCTATTCTGCGGTGGCCTGAACCTGATCTACCAGTTCTGGATCCACACCGAGGCCATTGGCAAGATGCCCCGCTGGTTCGAGGCTGTGATGAATACCCCCAGCCATCACCGCGCCCATCATGGTCGCAACGCCCGGTATCTGGACTGCAACTATGCCGGCGTGTTCATCATCTGGGACAAGATGTTCGGAACTTTTGTACCCGAACAGGAAGATGACCGCGTCGACTATGGCCTGGTACACAATATCGGCTCGTTCAACCCGCTGCGTGTGGCCTTCCACGAATGGGTCGGTATCTGGCATGATGCGACGCAGCCGGGTCTGACACTGCGTCAGCGGCTGGCCTATTGTTTTGCGCCTCCGGGCTACAGCCACGATGGCAGCAGGGACAATTCCAAGCAGATCAAAGCCAAGCATCTGGCCCGCCACCCCGAAGATCGCGGAACGCCCGGATTCGAGCAATGTGAGGCCAAACAGCCCAATACACAGGCAAAACAGGCCTGATCCCGCCGAGCCGTCCGACCCGATTCTTGAAATCCGGCCCTCACGCCCCATATCCACCCGATGTGCAAAGTGTGAGTAACCGGAGGCCCAGATGACCAGATTGACAACCCTGTCCACCGTTATGGGTCTGACTGGTATGGTGCTGGCCATGCTGACGGCTCTGGCCAGCGGCGCGGCTGCAATTGTCGCATTGGGCTTTGGCATGATGCTTTTAGGCTTCATGGGCGCAGTTGTCGGCGGGTTCGCCGCACTCGGACGAATTTGGGAAACATCCCGCTAATCCGACGCATCCACCTGCAACTGAGTTTGTCTTAACCGCAGATTCATACCTTTCCCCTGAAATCGTCACCGAACCGGCGACATATAGGGAAACGGGTTGCGCATGCGGAAAAAGGAACTGGCAGATTTGCCCGAAGGTGGGGACAGCCCGCTGAACGCGGCCGTCAAATCCCGCGACGCATCCACAGTCGATATGGCGACCGAGGCCGTAAAGCACAAACAGTGCAAACTGGCCTTCCAACCGGTCATGCAAGCCAACGCTCCACATGAGGTCGCCTTTTATGAGGGCTTCATACGCGTTCTCGACGAAACCGGTCGGGTCATCCCCGCGCGTGAGTTCATGCCGCAGCTGGAAAATACGCCCATCGGTCGCGAGCTGGACTGCGTAGCGCTTGAAATGGGTCTCCGCACACTCACCAAAAACCCGGACATTCGCCTGTCGATCAACATGTCTGCCCGCTCGATCGGGTATGCCCGCTGGTCGCGGGTTCTGGAACGGTTTCTGAAAAAGGACGCCGGAATAGGCGAAAGGCTTATTTTGGAAATCTCGGAAAGTTCGGCCATGACGGTGCCGGAATTGGTTATCGATTTCATGGATCGCCTGCAGCCGCGCGGCATCGCCTTTGCTCTGGACGACTTTGGCGCCAGCAATTTCAGCTTTCGCCACTTCCGCGAGTTTTTCTTTGATGCCGCCAAGATCGACGGCCAGTTCATCCACGGTATCAGCGAAAACCCGGACAATCAGGCTCTGGTCCGGGCTCTGATCGCCGTAGCGCGCGAATTCGAAATTCTTGTCACCGCCGAATCAGTCGAATCCCGACAGGATGCCGAATTCCTGATCGCCAACGGTGTAGACTGCCTGCAGGGCTTCCTGTTCGGCGCCCCAACTGTATCTGCCCCGTGGAAGGCGGAAAACCGCAAGCGTACAGCCAGTTAGAGTGAATTTCCCGGTCCACAACCCGCCTGAGACAAGCTGACCGTTGCTGCAACTGCAGCGTTGCGTTATTCCATGAGGAGTTGGAGCGGGGAACATGAGGCGCTCTTGCTATCACAGGGCTCTCTCTGTGCGATCC
This sequence comes from Ruegeria sp. BF12, assembly GCF_056538705.1. Lineage (NCBI taxonomy): Bacteria > Pseudomonadati > Pseudomonadota > Alphaproteobacteria > Rhodobacterales > Roseobacteraceae > Ruegeria > Ruegeria sp. BF12. The sequence goes on from NZ_JBQFTP010000006.1 coordinate 164,177, forward strand.
GCGCCGTCGAATATCCCGCAGGACCTTGACGGTAAAGGATTGTCTAAATGACCAACGTAGTAATCGCATCCGCCGCGCGTACCGGTGTCGGCAGCTTTGGCGGCTCGTTTGCAAACACACCCGCGCATGATCTGGGCGCCGCCGTGCTGGAGGCCGTGGTCGAACGCGCAGGCGTGGACAAGGGCGAAGTCAGCGAAACCATTATGGGCCAGGTGCTGACGGCCGCTCAGGGTCAGAACCCCGCCCGTCAGGCACATATCAATGCAGGTCTGCCGCAGGAAAGCGCGGCCTGGGGCATCAATCAGGTTTGCGGTTCGGGTCTGCGCGCTGTGGCTTTGGGCGCACAGCACATCCAGTTAGGCGATGCCGACATCGTCGCTGCGGGCGGTCAGGAAAACATGACGCTCTCGCCCCATGCCGCTGCTCTGCGCGCGGGTCACAAGATGGGCGACATGAAGTACATCGACACGATGATCCGCGACGGTTTGTGGGATGCATTCAACGGCTATCACATGGGCCAGACCGCCGAGAACGTCGCCGAGAAGTGGCAGATCAGCCGCGACATGCAGGACGAATTCGCCGTTGCATCGCAGAACAAAGCCGAAGCCGCACAAAAAGCCGGCAAATTCGCAGATGAGATCGTGCCCTTCACCATCAAAACCCGCAAGGGCGACATCGTGATGGACAGCGACGAATACATCCGCCACGGCGCGACCATCGAAGCAATGGGTAAACTGCGTCCGGCCTTCGCCAAGGACGGCTCGGTCACGGCCGCAAACGCTTCTGGCCTGAACGACGGCGCCGCGGCAACTTTGCTGATGTCCGCCGAGAACGCTGAAAAGCGCGGTATTGAACCTCTGGCCCGCATCGCATCTTACGCCACCGCCGGTCTGGACCCGTCGATTATGGGTGTTGGCCCGATCTACGCGTCGCGCAAAGCGCTGGAAAAAGCAGGTTGGTCGGTTGACGATCTGGATCTGGTTGAAGCCAACGAAGCCTTTGCAGCACAGGCCTGTGCTGTGAACAAGGACATGGGCTGGGACCCGTCGATCGTGAACGTGAACGGCGGCGCTATCGCCATCGGTCACCCGATTGGTGCTTCGGGTTGCCGCGTTCTGAACACGCTTCTGTTCGAAATGAAGCGCCGCGACGCTAAGAAAGGTCTGGCGACCCTCTGCATCGGTGGCGGCATGGGCGTTGCCCTGTGCGTGGAGCGCGACTAAGTGCTTTGACAACCAAATAGAAAAGGGCGTCCGCTGGGCGCCCTTTTTTGTTACATTGGGGTTCCACCCCTTAGATGCGACGATATTGCTAACTGGAATTTTTAGATTCATGACGAAACAATATTGCGCACGATCACCTCTCAAAGTAACAGCATTACCAAGACGACTTAAATTGGAGGATTCCTAAATGGCACGTACAGCACTCGTTACCGGCGGCTCCCGGGGCATCGGCGCAGCAATTTCCAAGGCGCTCAAGGCCGAAGGGTACAACGTTGCAGCCACCTATGCGGGGAACGACGAAGCCGCCGCGAAGTTCACCGAAGAGACCGGCATCGCGACCTACAAGTGGAACGTCGCCGACTATGACGAGTCCAAGGCCGGAATCGAAAAGGTTGAGGCCGAGGTGGGCCCGATCGACATCGTCGTGGCAAATGCCGGCATCACACGCGACGCGCCGTTCCACAAGATGACACCGGAACAGTGGCATCAGGTGATCGACACCAACCTGACCGGCGTGTTCAACACCGTGCACCCCGTCTGGAACGGCATGCGCGAGCGTAAGTTTGGCCGCGTCATCGTCATCAGCTCGATCAACGGTCAGAAAGGCCAGTTCGCGCAGGTGAACTATGCCGCGACCAAAGCGGGCGATCTGGGCATCGTGAAATCGCTGGCGCAGGAAGGTGCGCGTGCAGGCATCACCGCAAACGCCATCTGCCCCGGCTACATCGCGACCGAGATGGTCATGGCGGTTCCGGAAAAAGTCCGCGAATCCATCATCGGCCAAATCCCGGCTGGCCGTTTGGGTGAGCCGGAAGAAATCGCCCGCTGTGTGGCGTTCCTGGCGTCCGATGATTCTCAGTTCATCAACGGTTCGACGATCTCGGCCAACGGCGCGCAGTTCTTCGTCTGATCCAAGGCGCAGTAAAGACAACGGGCCGGTCCTTGCGGACCGGCCCTTTTTTATCCCGTAAGAACGCGCGCGCTGCGCTCAGCGGGAACCGAAAAGCCAATTCAGGGCTTGTTTGATCATCTTTCCGCGTTCGGCATGGGCCCGCTGAAAGGCGCGGGCGGCGGCTGGGTTGGTCGTCATCTCGATCATCGCAGTCCTCCTTTCAGTTCAGCTTTGTTTGACTTGCACCCAATATGAAGCTTATCAATTAAGGCGGCAAACGAGCTTTTTTCCGACTTCAGTTAAGAAAAATTTACGCAACATGAGCGACTATCTCCCCCCTCTTACCGCCTTGCGCGCCTTTGATGCCGCTGCGCGCCATATGTCCTTTGCCAAGGCTGCGGAAGAGCTGCACGTAACCCCCGCCGCACTTTCATTCCAGATCAAATCGCTTGAGGAACATCTAGGCCGCCCTTTGTTTCGTCGCCTGAATCGGGCGGTGGAATTGACCGAAGCCGGCCGCGCCCTTGCCCCCGGAGCAGCAGAGGGTTTCGGCGCGCTGCAGACGGCCTGGCAAGCCGCAAGGCGTCAGGGCAACGACACCAGCCTGACCGTTACCGCAGGGCCTGCGCTAACGGCGAAGTGGCTGGCTCCGCGTCTGTATGAGTTTGCGAGGGCGCATCCCGAGATCGACCTCAAGTTCTCGGCAACGTTGCGAATCATGGACCTTGAACGGGACGATGTGGATGTCGCCATCCGGTTCGGCTATGGCGGCGATGAGGGGCTGTATTCCCTTCCGGTCCGCAAAGAGTGGCTGACCCCTGTGATGACCCCGGAACTTGCCGCCCAGTTCCCAACTCCGGAGAGCCTGAAAGAAGCCCCCCTGATCTTTGACGATTCGATCGCTTTCCTGCAGCCCCCCAGCGACTGGCCAACTTGGTTCCGGGCCGTGGGGGTGGACTTTGCGCCCACGCACGGTGCGCATTTCTCGAACGCGGATCATGCCATTGACGCCGCTGTCGCAGGCGTTGGGGCGGTGCTGGGCCGTCGGGCGATGATCATCAAGGACTTGACCGAAGGTCGCCTTGTCGCCCCCTTCAAAACGGCTATCGAAACGCAGGGCCGGTTTCGCTTTCTGTGCCTGCCGGGTGCGGAAAACCGGCCACAGATCGCGGCATTCCGTAACTGGTTCATGTCCGAGATTGAAAAGACCGCACATATCTCGGATGAGTTCGACATTATCCCGGTGGAACAGGTTCCGGCCCCATGACCAGAACGCGCGCTACCGCCATCGGATTTGTCGCCGTTTTGCTGTGGTCTCTGCTGGCGCTGTTTACTGTTGGTTCCTCGCCAACGCCGCCGCTGTTGTTGAATGCCATCTGCTTCTCAATCGGAGGCACACTGGGTCTGATTTGGACCTGGAATACCGGCGGCCTGCGCAAGTTGCGCGAGGTTCCGTGGACCACCTATCTGTTTGGCACTGTTGGCCTGTTTGGATACCACGCGCTGTATTTTTCTGCGCTGCGAATGGCTCCGGCAGCTGAGGCCGGATTGATCGCCTATCTCTGGCCCCTGTTGATCGTGCTGTTTTCGGGGCTACTGCCGGGAGAGCACTTGCGCATCGGACATTTGATCGGCGCATGCCTGGGTTTCGCCGGAGCTGCCGTAATCATCGCCGGTGGCGGCACAGGGTTTCAGATCCAGCATCTGCCGGGATATGCGTTGGCCTTGCTGTGCGCCCTAACGTGGTCTGGCTACTCGGTCCTGTCGCGCCGTCTGGGCGATACACCGACCAGCTCTGTAGCTGTATTCTGCATTGCCACGGCAGTCGCATCCGGTGCACTACACCTTGCCATCGAAGACACCGTATGGCCCGACAGCGCCTTCGGCTGGGCATCGGTCATTGCATTGGGGCTGGGGCCTGTTGGGCTGGCGTTCTATGTCTGGGATATCGGGGTAAAGCAGGGTGACATACAGGTCTTGGGCACGGCTTCTTACGCGGCACCCCTGTTGTCTACGCTTGCTTTGGTTTTGGCCGGGATCGCCGCCCCGTCGTGGGGTCTGGCGATCGCGGCCTTATTGATAACTGGCGGCGCGGCGATTGCCGCGCGGGCTAGTATGGAACGCTAGTTAGACAGGCGCTCGATCTCTTCCTTCAGCTTTAGTTTTTGCTTTTTGAGTTGAGCGATATGGAGATCATCGATGCCTGGCGAGCGTTGGGCTTGTTCAACTTCAAGACCGAGATTTTCGTGCTTTTTCTTCAGTTCGGTCAGGTGTGCGCTCACGCTCATGGCGATACTCCTTTGTTGGTGTCTGAGTTTCACGTAGGAAGTTGACCACATCGTTTCCACCCTGTCACGCCGCAGACGCACAGAATCTGTTATAAATCCGACAATTTCGGCTGGTTAATGCCTATTGGTTGAAAAAACCGGGTAACGCTGCCCCCTCACGTAGTACAGCCGATACCCGTGGCGCATAGCTTTCGCCGTCTTTTTCATGCCGGTCCCCGCTGTGCAAAATCAACGGCGCGTGCAACTGAAACGCCGCTTTTCCCCCTTTTTTGGCGCGTAAAATCACCAATTCAGCCTTTCGACCGGTCCGGGCAGCAAGAGGCAAGACCTCGACCGACCCCAAGCGCCCGTCGCATGCTGTTATCATATCGGGCAGACGGTCGGCTTTTTGAATCATGTGCAGATACCCACGCGGCGCGAGACGTTTGGCCGCAGCGTCGAACCACTGACCCAGCGGCGTTTGTTCGCCCAAAGCAACACTGCGCCCTGTGTCAGAGGCTGAACTGTGCGCCCCCGCACGATAATAGGGGGGGTTGGCAATCACATGGTCGAATTGCCGCTGTTTGAGGTCTGCAGGCAGGGCACTAAGGTTCGCCTCGACCACCTCCAGATGTGCTGTATTCTCAGCAGCGTTTCGACGCGCCAGATCGGCATAGTCCTCCTGAAGTTCGACCCCGACACCATGCAGCCCCGGAACGCGGGCCATCAGGCACAGGATTGCGGCACCGGCACCACAGCCCAGCTCCAGTATGGTGTGACCACGTGTCGCCGGGACCGCAGCCGCCAGCAAGACCGGATCGACTCCGGCACGATATCCCGATCGCGGCTGCAGCAGTCGGACGCGCCCGCCCAAAAAGTCGTTTCGGGTCAGTTCATTGTCGGAAAACAGGCTCATCTGCCCAACGGGATGTCGTTGTCGCGCATCACCCTTTCCGCGCGGGTCAAGTCATCCGCTCGCACCATCAGGCGCCGCGGGAAGATTCCGATGCCTCCTTCGAGGATGCTCATATTTACGTCCATCTGAAAGCAGTCTATATCCTCGCCTTCAAGAAGGGCGGATGCAAAGGCCAGGATCGTCGGATCGGTGCTGCGCAAAAGTTCTTTCATGGGGATGGATGTAAGGGCAAGGTGCGCAGGAAGTCGAGCCTTGTATCAGGAGTGTGATGAATATCGACACGATCTCGAAACCGCATGAACGACTGGCAGAAATTCTGGCTGGCGAAATGGATGCAGTTAATGAACTGATCCGCACGCGGATGGCCTCGGAGCATGCGCCGCGCATTCCTGAAGTGACTGCGCATCTGGTCGAGGCGGGCGGCAAGCGCCTGCGCCCCATGCTGACGTTGGCTGCTGCACGTCTGTTTGGATACGCGGGCGATCACCACGTACGTCTGGCCGCGACTGTCGAGTTCATTCACACAGCGACCCTTTTGCATGATGACGTGGTCGACGAAAGCGCCCAGAGGCGCGGTCGACCGACGGCCAATCTGTTGTGGGACAACAAATCCAGCGTTCTGGTGGGCGACTACCTGTTTTCCCGTAGTTTCCAGCTGATGGTTGAAACCGGATCCTTGCGCGTTCTGGACATCCTGGCCAATGCGTCGGCCACGATCGCCGAGGGCGAAGTACTGCAGATGACCGCAGCCACCGATCTGGGCACGACCGAAGCGATCTATCTGCAGGTTGTGCGCGGCAAGACCGCAGCGTTGTTCTCTGCCGCGACCGAGGTGGGCGGCGTGATCGCCGGTGCCTCAGAGCCTCAGGTCAAGGCACTGTACGACTATGGCGATGCTTTGGGTATCGCGTTCCAGATTGCCGATGACCTGTTGGATTATCAGGGTGACAGCAAGGCGACCGGAAAGAATGTCGGCGACGACTTCCGTGAACGCAAACTGACACTGCCGGTGATCAAGGCCATTGCTCAGGCAACTCCGGACGAGCACGCGTTCTGGGAACGCACAATCGGTCGGGGGCGTCAGGAGGATGGCGATCTGGACCATGCGCTGAGCCTGATGAACAAGTACGGCACGCTTGAAGCCACTCGGTCAGATGCGTTCGGCTGGGCAGCCAAGGCCAAGGTCGCATTGGACGGGTTGCCGGACCACGAAATCCGCACCCTGCTAAGCGATCTGGCAGATTACGTGGTTTCGCGCCTCAATTAAGCTGCGTCGCGCGGCACCACCAATCCGGATGGGCCGCGCCAATCTCATAGGCGGCAAAATGCGCCGCCTTAATCGTCGGATATAGCGCGAAACAGGTTGAGCCTGAACCGGACATGCGGGCCAGCAAAGCGTCCTTTGTATCCGTCAATTCATCCAGCACACTGGCCACCTCTGGGGCGAGACCTTTTGTTGGGGGCTCTAGATCGTTACGCTGCTCCCGTAGCCAATCCGCGCAGGTTTGTGGCGTCTCAATAGGCGGAATATCGTCGGGCATGGGCGGGTTGTCGCGGCACTTCAATGCCGAAAAAACCGCTCCGGTCGGAACTTCGACACCCGGATTGACCAGCAGCGCGGGCAATTTCGGCAAACCAACCGGCTCCAGTCGTTCGCCAATTCCGCGCATTCGGGTGGCACGCGCAGCCATACATACGGGGATGTCCGCCCCCAGAGACAGGGCGGCCCCCTCTGGAATCGCAATACTCTGATCCGCAATCATACGCAGCGTGGCGGCTGCATCGGAAGAACCGCCACCTATCCCCCCGCCATGCGGCAGAACTTTGTTCAGGTTGATATGCCCTGCCCAGCCGGCTAACTCAGCCGCCTTCCAGACCAGATTTCGGTCATCTGCCGGGACGCCGGCCGCATGCTCACCCGTGACGGTCATCGATAGCTCTGACCCCGGCGCAAAATCCAGCGTGTCACCGACATCCGCAAAGGCCACCAGGGAATCCAACAGATGATAACCGTCATCGCGTCGACCGGTCACATGCAGGGTCAGGTTGATCTTGGCGGGCGCGAAGGCCTTAATTGCCATCGGCGACCTTCAGCGGCTCGGCCCCTTCCTCGGCCAGAACCGCGTCCAGCCCAATCTCAAGCTTGCGGCGGATGCGGTCCGGGTCGGCCTCGCCGTCGGTATCCGAGGGGTCGACGAAGGAAAGCGCACGTTTCCACTGGAATTCAGCCTCACGCGCGCGGCCTACAGCCCAGTACACGTCGCCCAGATGATCGTTGACCACCGGGTCGACGGGCATCAGTTCAACCGCGCGTTCCATATGGCCCACGGCCTCGTCATAGCGGCCCAGACGGAACAAAACCCAGCCAAGACTGTCGACGATGTACCCACTGTCAGGGCGCGTCGCGACGGCCCGTTCAATCATGTTCAGGGCTTCATCCAGTTTTTCCTGACGCTCGACCAGCGAATAGCCCAGGTAATTCAGCACCTGTGGCTGATCGGGATTCAACTCCAGCGCGCGTCGGAAATCAGCCTCGGCCAATTCCCAATTCTTAAGACGCTCATGCGAGATTCCGCGGGCATAATACAGAAACCAATTGCCGCTGACCCCTTGTTCGGTCAGTTCGATGGCAGTGTCATAGGTCGCCACTGCAGCGGTGTAGTTTTCCTCACGCCTTTGCAGATCGGCCAACGCCACATGGACGCTAGGCAAATTGGGGCTTTGCGCTGCAAGGTTCTGCAGAACTTCCGCCGCAGCATCCGTTTTGCCGGAACGACCGAGAACCTCGGCCCGGCCCAGTTCGGCCGCGTGATAATCAGTGCTGGTATTGGGCACCATCCGATAGGCTTCCACGGCCAGATCATATTGTTCCAGCGCATCCAAAAGCTCTGCGCTCAGAAGGATTGCGTCCACATGGTCCGGTCGCAAGAATGCGGCAATCCGGGCGTAGAGGAGAACATAATCCTGGGACGCCTCGCTGCTGAGCGCGGCACCGACGGAAAAAAACACCTCAGCCATGCCATCCCGCGCCGACTGAACATGCGTAAAGGGCAGCGTTTCGCCAGCCTGCAGACGGGCTACATAGCCTTCGATGGACGGGTCACTGCCTGCCGCGAACACGTCATCGAGGTATTGCAGCGCATCTTCGTTGCGGTCCAGCTGGGACAGGACCTCGGTCCGGGCCAAAGCGGCGCGGCGCGAGAACCGGGAAACGGCACCATTGTTGGCCGCAAAAATCTCTTCGGCGCCTTCGAAGTCACCAATCGAAGCCAATGCCAACGCCTTGTGGAACATGGCGAATTCACGCAGCCCCTCTTGCGTGCTGACCTCGTCGAACTTTTCCATCGCTTTGGTCATGGCACCCTGCGCCACGTGAACCCAGCCCAGGATCAACCCGTCGACCAACGGCCCGACGCCTTGTGTTTCCGGATCGCGCGCCAGCAATTCATCCAGCTTATCGTCAGCGATCAGGTTGGCCATGATGATCATTTTCGCCGCCTGACTTGGCAGCTCGAGCGCTTCGATCGATTGGGCGACCGGCAGCGCACGTTCAATCTCGCCTAGCGCAAGACGTGCGACGACGACGTTTTCAAGCAACTTGCCATTTTCAGGGTCGGCACTCAGGGCCTGCGCATAGTATTTCTCAGCGGAAATATAGTCGCTCTGGTAGATCGCCTGACGTCCAGCCAGATAAGCCCCAGATCCAGTATCCGACAGGACCGGGAGTGCAAATGACGAGGTTAACAGCACAGCCAATGCCGTGCGACGAACGAGGGAAGCCACCAAAATCCTGCCTTGCTATCGTTGACTGGGCAACAAGCTAGGGCTTTGACCACAAAGAGGCAATGGCAGAGCCTTCACGACCCTGCCATTGCCCATGATTTCGCTTACATGTTGGGGTAGTTCGGTCCATCCCCACCCTGCGGCGTGGTCCAGGTGATGTTCTGGCTGGGATCCTTGATATCGCAGGTTTTGCAGTGGACACAGTTCTGGAAGTTGATGACGAATCGCGGACCGTCTTCGTCCTCGACCATCTCGTACACGCCTGCCGGGCAATAGCGCTGCGCCGGTTCGTCGTACTTGGGCAGATTCACTTTGACCGGGATTTCCGGGTCCGCTAGCTTCAGGTGGCAGGGCTGGCTTTCCTCGTGGTTGGTCATCGCGAAGGACACGTTGGTCAGGCGGTCAAAGGACAGCGTGCCATCGGGTTTCGGATAGTCGATGGGCTGATGCTTGCTGGCCTCTTCGGTCGCCTCGGCATCGTTCTTGCCATGGCCCAGCGTGCCCAGCAGCGAGAAGCCCAGCGTGTTGGTCCACATATCCATTCCGCCCAACACCAACGAGGCGGTCAGGCCGTATTTCGACCACAGCGGTTTGACGTTGCGCACCTTTTTCAGGTCGTCGCCGATGGCACCGTCGCGCACGTCGACTTCGTAGGCGGTCAGTTCGTCACCCGAACGGTCTGCCTTAATTGCGTCGTAAGCGGCCTCGGCTGCTGCCTTACCCGACAGCATCGCGTTGTGGTTGCCTTTGATGCGCGGCACGTTGACCATGCCCGCTGAACAACCCAGCAGCGCCACACCGGGCGCGACCAGTTTCGGCATCGACTGCCAGCCACCTTCGGTGATTGCACGCGCGCCATAGGCCACACGCTTACCGCCTTTCAGCAGGTCGGCCACCACCGGGTGGTGCTTGAAGCGCTGGAATTCCATGTAGGGATACAGGTGCGGGTTCTTATAGTTCAGGTGAACCACGAAGCCGACATAGACCTGATTGTTTTCAAGGTGATAGATAAACGATCCACCGCCCGCGTTGCTGCCCAGCGGCCAGCCCATCGTGTGCGTGACGCTGCCTTCCTTGTGCTTGGCCGGGTCGATCTCCCAGATCTCTTTCATGCCAACGCCGTATTTCTGCGGCTCTTTACCGGCAGACAGGTCGTACTTGGCAATGACTTCCTTTGACAGCGAACCGCGTACACCTTCCGACAGGAAGACGTATTTGCCGTGCAACTCCATGCCCGGCTCGGTCTGCGGACCATATGATCCGTCGGGCTCCAGACCGAAGACACCAGCGACAACGCCTTTGACTTCGCCATTGTCGCCATAGACCAGTTCGGAACAAGCCATGCCGGGGAAGATTTCCACGCCCAGCTCTTCGGCCTGCTCGGCCATCCAGCGGCAGACATTCCCCATAGAGACAATGTAGTTTCCGTGGTTGTTCATCAGCGGCGGCATCGGGAAGTTGGGGATGCGGATCTTGCCCGCCTCGCCCAGCATGTAGAAGTTATCTTCATGCACCGGCACGTTTAGCGGCGCACCTTTTTCCTTCCAATCCGGGATCAGAGCGTCCAGACCGCAGGGATCCAGAACCGCGCCCGAAAGGATATGCGCGCCCACTTCCGAGCCCTTTTCCAGAACCACGACATTCAGGTCGGCATCCAGCTGTTTCAGACGGATGGCCGCCGACAGGCCCGCGGGGCCTGCCCCCACGATCACCACATCGTATTCCATCGCTTCGCGTTCAATCTCGGCCATCGCGGGCTCCTTAGCTAACTTTCCGAATTGGCGCTTTCACTGCGTGGTCTGCGCAATATTGTTTCACGGCTGATTACATGGTCACAAAGACCTTGGTCAATCAAAACACGGCGTAACATTGCTGCAATGCGGCAGTTATGTATCCGGAGCGTCACCCATCAGGTATCTGGGACCGCTACCATGCGACTTGGCGCGGTCATCGGGGTTGTAAAGGGCGCATTTCGGCAGGCTAAGGCACCCGCAGCCGATGCAGCCGTCCAGATTGTCGCGCAACCGCATCAGGGTGTCGATTCGCTGGTCCAGATGCGCCCTCAGCCCTTTGCTGATATCTTGCCAATCCCGCGGTGTGGGTGTGCGGTTACCGGGCAGTCCTGAGAGCACTTCGCGAATCTCGGGCAGGGTCAGACCGAATTGCTGCGCGATCATGACAAAACTCAGCCGCCGGATGTCGGCGCGCTGATAGCGCCTTTGCCCGCCTGCATTACGCCAGGGCGCGATCAGACCCTGCGCCTCATAGTATCGAATGGCTGAAACCGCCAATCCGGTACGTTTTGCTAATGCGCCGATTGCCAGTCCTTCGGAAGCCGCCATTTCAACCTCGTAGAAAATTACCTTGACCTAAAGTTAGGTTTAGAAATTACGGTGAGTCGGGACAAGCCTCAAGACCGAAAAGGAGATCCCATGATGGCGACACTTGAACATACCAATTTCACCGTACGCGACCCCAAGGCTTCGGCGGCCTGGATGCAACAGGTGTTCGGATGGAAAACACGTTGGGAGGGCCCCGCCATCGCAGGCGGCTATACGGTCCATGTCGGCAGCCAACACACCTATCTGGCGCTTTATGCTCCCAGTGATCCGCAGCCATCCGGCGAAAGCAGTTATGATATCGTCGGCGGGCTGAACCATGTGGGCGTTCTGGTCGAAGATATCGACGCGACTGAGGACAAAGTGAAAAAGGCCGGGTTTACCCCTAAGTCCCATGCGGATTATGAACCAGGGCGGCGGTTTTACTTCAATGACGACAATGACATCGAATTCGAAGTGATTAGCTACGACTAGGCCGTAATCCGCGCGTCGCGCGACCAAGCCCCCTTGCAATTCACGCCTCATTTGGGTCAGGTATTTGACGACCCATCAAATCGCCCCGACGCTTGTCTCATGCGGCGGGGCGAAACAATTTATGCGTGGACGACAAGAACATGGAAAAAATTCCAATGACGCCTGCGGGCAATGCCGCTCTTGCGGCGGAGCTGAAAAACCTCAAGTCGGTCGAGCGCCCGGCGATCATCGAAGCTATTGCCACAGCGCGCGAACTGGGCGACCTGAAGGAAAACGCCGAGTATCACTCGGCCCGTGAAAAGCAGGGCTTCATCGAAGGTCGTATCAAAGAGCTGGAAGGCATACTGTCACTGGCTGACGTGATCGACCCCGCCAAGCTGACCGGCGCGATCAAGTTCGGTGCCAAGGTCACGTTGGTGGACGAGGACACGGACGAGGAAAAAACCTGGCAAATCGTTGGAGAGTACGAGGCCAATATTGAAAACGGCCTGCTCAACATCAAATCACCAATTGCACGCGCCCTGATCGGCAAGGAAGAGGGTGACAGCGTCGAAGTGCGCACTCCAGGTGGTGTGCGTTCTTATGAAGTTCTAAGTATCGAGTACGCCTGACCGGAGCGTTGACAATGTCAGAGCCCAAGCCAGAACAGGAGCCCGAACGGCCGACACCGCTGGGCATATATGATAAGCCAGCACAGCCTTCGGTGACCGCGATCGAGATCGTAGCCATTGCGCTCAGCCTGGTGTGGCTGATCGTGTCGGTCGTGTTTCTGGTACTGCCTGACAACGTCGATGGCGGAGGGTTCGTCGTGACCCTGCTGGCCGTGTTCATGCCAGTGGCGATGATCTGGGTCGCCGCTACCGCCATGCGCGCCAGCCGCGTCATGCGCGAGGAAAGCGCCCGGTTGCAAACCGCGATCGACGCGATCCGTCAGGCCTATGTCATCCAGCAACAGCGCTCGGCCAGTTTTCAGGAACCGGGCGTCAGCAAAAAGCTGGACGAAATCGCCGAAGCCACCAAAAAGACCGAAAGCGCACTGGCGACGTTTTCTTCGAAACGCACCGAGCCCGTACGCGATGGCGTTCCTGTCGAAGCCGGCAACCAAACATCTTTGGAGTTGGGAACCCCGGCTGAAGACATTGCGCCGCCCCTGACGACCGACATCTTTATCCGCGCGCTGAACTTTCCGGAAACGCAGGATGATACTGAAGGGTTCGACGCATTGCGGCTGGCGCTTCAGGATCGCAAGGTTGCGCAACTGGTGCAGGCCTCACAGGATGTTCTGACACTGCTGAGCCAGGAAGGTATCTATATGGACGATTTGCGCCCGGATATGGCCCGCCCGGAGATCTGGCGGCAGTTCGCGCAAGGTGGCCGGGGACGCGCTGTCGCAGCGCTGGGTGGGATCAGGGACCGGTCCTCGCTGGCGCTGACGGCGGCACGGATGAAGCAGGACCCGATCTTCCGGGACGCGGCGCATCATTTCCTGCGCCGCTTTGACCATATGATCGTCGAGTTCGAACCGGATGCCAGCGATGCCGACCTGACGGCCTTGGGCGACACAAGAACTGCGCGGGCCTTCATGCTTTTGGGGCGGGTCGCCGGGACCTTCGACTAACTAAAGCCCAAAGCTGCCGTACGGAATGAACCGGACCGGATCACCCGGCTGTATGTGACGCGCGCCATCCTCAATCTCGACCAACCCCTCGGCCCAACTGAGGCCGCTGATCCGGCCCGATCCTTCTGAAGCGAATACCTCGACCCGCCCATCGCGGACACGAGCACGCAGGTATTCGCGCCGCCCCGGTTTCTTACGCTTTTCGAAATTGGCCGGCAGGTCGAAGCCCATCGGTTCGGACCACCCTTCCCCCGCCATCAGGCCCAGTGCCGGGCGGGCAAAGATCAACGTGCAGACTTTGGCGGCCACCGGGTTCCCTGGCAGGCCGAAAACGGGCGTGCCATCCCACATTCCAAGTGCCAGCGGTCGACCAGGTTTCAGCGCAATCCGCCATTCCTGCATTGCTCCCGCTTCGCGCAATAGGGCCGAGACGTGGTCTTCATCCCCAGCTGACGCTCCGCCACTGGTCAGGATCACATCCGCCAGTTCCGCCGCTTTGTTCAATCTGTTGCGCAGGTCCTCTCGGTCATCCGAGACCCGCCCCATATCCACGGGCTGGAACCCCATCCGCTCCACCAAAGACAGCAACATCGGGCGGTTCGCGTCGAATATCTGACCGGGTCCAGCGGCGTCACCGGGCTCGACCAGTTCGTCTCCGGTCGAAACCACGGCGACCCGCAGCGTTTTGCGCAAAGGTACGTCAGAAATCCCCGTCGCTGAAAGCAACGCCAGATCGGCCGGGGTCAGCCTGCGCCCGGCTGGCAGAACCAAATCACCCATCGAGACATCCTCGCCCGCCTTGCGGGTGTTGGCGCCTTGTTTCAAAGGTCCGTGAAAGGCGATGTGACCGTCCTGCACCGTCACGTCCTCTTCCAGTATCACCGTGTCCACCCCAGGAGGCAGTGCCGCGCCGGTCAACACGCGCAATGCCGCACCCTGCAGCACGACACCGTCAAAAGGAATCCCTGCGGCTGCGCGACCTTCCTGCAAGGGCATTACCTGCGGACCACACGGGGCAGCCCCGGCAAAGCCATAGCCATCAACTGCGGTGTTCGGCTGCGGAGGATTCGACCGTTTGGCAAAAACATCTTCCGCCAATATTCGCCCCGTCGCCTGCGCCAGAGGTGCGGTTTCGACGGGCGTCACCACCGTCAGCCGATCCCGCAACAAGGCCAACGCATCGTCCACAGGTGTCCAGTTCACCCCAGCGGGCAAAGCGAAGCAGTCATTGCGCAGTGGCGGAGGAGAGATGTCCGGTTTGCTCATAATCCGACCTCTTGCAGGATGAAGTCCGCAATCGCCGCTGTATCATTCAGATCAAACACCGGAATATTCAGCTCCAGTGGCGTATCGCTGGCAACCGCTCGAACCGAGTCGTTTTCGTTGGCGATCAGCGGGTTGTTTGCTACGGCCCGAAATGCCTCGACCTTGGGGTGAGGTTCTCGTTTGAACCCTTCTATCAGCACCATATCGACCGGAGACAGACGAGACAGAAGTTCACTCAGAGACGGCTCAGGGGCACCGCGCAGCTCTTGCATCAGGGCGATGCGCTGACCCGAGGCCAAAAGCACCTCGGACGCGCCGGCCGCCCGATGGCGATAACTGTCCGTGCCGGGCTGGTCGACATCAACGGCGTGATGCGCATGCTTGACTGTCGAAACCGTATAGCCGCGCTCCGTGATTTCCGTTACCAGCCGCTCCATCAAACCGGTCTTGCCCGCGTTCTTCCAACCGGTGACGCCGTAAACCCTCATGCCTGCTCCAGCAGTTCTTGCGCCCGTGCCAGATCGTCGGGTGTGTTCACGTTGAAGAATGGGTCGAACGGCTCGGCATCAAACAATGCCTCGCGCCCGTCATGCTTGTCGGTCCACAGCACAACCTTGCGCAGCCCGTGGTTCAAAGCCGCCCGCAAATCAGCGCGCAGAGCAACGGGCCACAGGCCAAAGGTCGGGTGCCGGTTGACCCGTTTGCCGCCGCCCGATTTCAGCGCCTCGTCACCGGTACGAGGTGTGGTCGCCAGAACCAATGGATGTACCTGCCCCTCGGCGGCCTGCATCAATCGCTCGGTCAGGTCGCACGGGAAAAAAGGCGTATCGGCGGCGGCGGTTACGATGCTGTCGGCCCCCTGCTCAGCCGCCCAGTCCAGCCCGGCCAAAACGCCAGCCAGTGGTCCAGCGAACCCTTCTATCGTGTCAGGCAGGACAGGCAGGTTCAGGTCTGCGAACCGCTCAGGGTCGCCATTGGCGTTCAACGCCAGCCTACCCACCTGCGGGCTCAAACGATCGATCACATGCGACAGCAGGCTTTGCCCGCCGATAGTCAGCAGGCCTTTATCCCCTCCGCCCATTCGGGTGGCGAGACCGCCAGCGAGGATTACTCCGAGAGGGGTAGTCATTGCTGCACCATGTTGCTTGCATCCAAGTGATCAATTGTTCGCAACTTTGTAGATCGAACTCAATTCAATTGGAACGCGGTTGGGTGCAGATGATGCAGGACAAACAGCCACAGGATCAACGTCCCTACCGCCAGGAACGACGTCGCGGACACTATGTGAGCTGCTAGCTGAGGCTCCTGATCGTAATGCTTGGCCAAAAGGAAAATGCTCTTCGCCGTGGGCGCTGCCGCAGAGACAGTCGCCGCAATGGTCCAAAGCGGATCCAGCCCAATCAGATGTGCCGCAAGCAGCACGAGCCCTGGAACAACGAGAAGTTTCATTACCGTCAGAAACAGGATCATCGGACCCGTCTGAACGATTGTGCGCACACTTGTCGTGAACCCGATCGCGAACAAAGCGACAGCTGCCAGCGCCTGACTCATCAGCTCCAGATAGTCAGACACAGCCTCAGAAAACCCAATGCCCGTGAAGGAATATAAAACCCCCAACAAAGTCGCTGCGATAATCGGGTTCTTCAGGACATTGAGAACGATCTTGTAGATGGGCGTCTTGGCACTTGCCTTGTGCCCCGCCGAGGTTTCGAGAACGGTGGTCATGATCAACAGCAGAATGGCGACAACAAGGTTCGCCAATACCGCCGGAAGCGCGCCCTTTGACCCGAAAATCGCGTGGAGGATCGGCAACGCAACCAACGCAGTATTCGAGGCCACACCGGCGAATGCCATAACGGTGGCCGATCCGACCTGAAAACTTGTCAGCGCTTTCAGACCGATAAACAAGACAGCGAAGAGTGCCAGTATCGTACCACCGTAGGACAAGTAGAAACCGTAGTTCAGAAGGTTCTCAAATTCCTCCTGACCAATCAGGTAAAACATGATGGCGGGGATCAGGACGTAAACCGCGAATTGCACCAGGGCATCCGACGTGTCCTCGCTCAGAAGTTTCGTCCACGAAAACACATACCCTGTCAGGATCACCGCGAAGACCGGTGCAATTAGGCTGATTAACTCCATAGCGTCCTTAGGTTGCTGACACCCGATGTTGCACTTCGATTTCCATCACCTTAGGGCATATCTTTTGGAATTCGCAGAGTTTTTTGAGAAAGACCGCGAGTTGAACGGAATTCAGGACTGAGAGCTTTTCCGTTTGTGCTTTTTATCTTCCACAGCAACGGTAGACGGATCCACATCGCGCACCAGACGATCTTCGCCTGACAAACACACAAATCGCTGCCCCCGCATGCGACCGATTAGGGTCAACCCGACTTCGCGCGCGATCTCGACACCCCACGCGGTGAAACCCGATCGAGAAGCCAGCACAGGAATACCCATCATCGCCGTTTTGATCACCATTTCCGATGTCAGACGGCCGGTCGTGTAAAGGATTTTGTCCTCGGCCCCCTCGCCTTCGGACAGCATCCAGCCTGCGATCTTGTCGACTGCGTTGTGACGGCCAACATCCTCCATATAGACCAGAGGACGGCTTTCGCGGCACAGCACCGTGCCATGGATCGCACCGGCCTCAAGATACAGCGACGGGGTGCGATTGATCTTGGCGGCCAGATCATAGAGCCACGAGGTGCGAACCTGAACCTGCGGCAGGCGCACGTCCTCAAGGCCCTCCATCATATCTCCGAATACGGTGCCCACGGCGCAGCCGCTGGTGCGGGTCTTTTTCTTCAGCTTGTCCTCATACGAGGTCTCGCGCGCGGTGCGAACGATCACGGTTTCCAGATCGTCATCGTAATCGACGCGCGTGATCTCATCATCGGCCAGCAGCATCCCCTGATTGCGCAGGAACCCCAGCGCCAGGTATTCGGGATAGTCCCCAATTGTCATTGCCGTCACGATTTCCTGCGAATTCAGAAAGATCGTCAGCGGGCGCTCCTCAACCACCGAAATCTGGCTGATTTCGCCATTCTGATCGACACCTTCGACTGCGCGGGTCAGGCGGGCTGCGCCGGGATCGGGGGCGATGATGTAGTCTGACAGGTTCAGTTCCGTGGCCAATTGCAACCCTTTCCCAAGACGGCTACTGCTGCGGGGATCACCATAGGATTTTGCCATGGCAGACACCACATCCAAGTCATACTTCTGGAGGGGATTTCGCGACGGGACCCCGTTCATTTTTGTAGCGATCCCCTTTGGCACCCTGTTCGGCGTCTTCGCAACCGAGGCCGGTCTGAACATCGTGCAAACTATGGCATTCACGTCGACCGTCTTTGCAGGAGCCGCCCAGTTTGCCGCCCTGCAACTGCTGCAGGATCAGACACCCACGGCGATCATCCTTGTTTCTGCGCTGGCGGTGAACCTGCGGATGGCGATGTACTCGGCATCGCTGACGCCCTATCTGGGGGCCGCCCCGATGTGGCAACGGGCGTTCGCCGCTTATCTGACCGTCGATCAATCCTACGCCTGCTCGATCGTGCAGTTCGAAAAAGAACCCAAGATGACCGTACCGCAACGCATGGCTTATTTCGTGGGCTCCGTCACGCCCATCACGCCGCTGTGGATACTCGCCACATATCTGGGGGCAGTGCTGGGGACTCGAATCCCGGAAAGCTGGGCACTGGATTTTGCTTTGCCGATCACGTTTCTGGCCATGATCGGCCCAATGATGCGAACCATGCCGCATGTCGTGGCTGCGCTGGTTGCCATTGTCGTGTCGTTGCTGACCGTCGCCATCCCTTACAATCTGGGCCTGCTGATCGCAGGGTGCGCGGGCATGATGGCCGGCGCACAGGCCGAATTGTTCGTCGAACGCAGAAAGGCCACAGCATGACTCCTGTTGATCCAGTCACAATCTGGACCATCATCATCGGGCTTGCCATTGGCAGCTATGGCCTGCGCTTTGTCTTCATCGGCCTGGTCGGAGATCGTCCGATGCCACCATGGCTGCTGCGCCATCTGCGCTATACCGCCGTGGCAATCCTGCCCGCTTTGATTGCGCCATTGGTTGTGTGGCCGACGGCAACCGAAGGCCAACCCGACATTCCCCGCATGGCTGCAGCAGCCGTGGCACTGACCATCGGACTGACCACAAAGAATGTCTTGGCGGCAATCTTTAGCGGTGCTGGAACCTTGTACGGGTTGCTGTACTTACTGGGTTAGGGCCGTATCCAGTTGATTCAGGCGCGCGTTGTTGAAGGCCAAGCCTTTTTGCAGGTCGGCGTCGTCGTTTTCACGATACTCGGTTGTAACAACACCCGGCAACTGACCGAACTGTTCTGACAGTTTGTTCGGGAAAAAAGTCACGTCGATCTGTTCAAGCCCCGGAACCTGTTGCAGCAAACTGGCGGTAGAGTTCGCACAGAACGACCCCGCAACCGGGCCGGATTGCTTGGCCAGCTGCAACGCAATCTCAGCCTGCTGAGGGCTCACTTCAATCGTTTGAATACGTGCGAAATGCGTTTCGCGCGCGTGCGAGCTGCGATAAGCGCGTTCAACAGCCGGCGTGATGCCGTACAACACGTCGTCCTTGACGGGCACGATATCCGCGCGGAATGACCCCGCAGGGTCAAAGATCACGCGCTCGCTGCCGCTGATCATCAGCGATGTATGCGCACCTGACCCGCTACGCGTATTGACCATCGTATATAGCGTCAGCGTCGAGGGTCCCGGATCACGATAGGATCGGGAAATAATCTCTGCCTTGTCGGCCTGTGGACGCTGCGAGCCTGTGCAGCCAGTAACAGTTGCTGCCAGCAGGCAGGCAATCAGAATCCGGATCACGGTGAACCCCGTTTTGGATTAAGAGGCGAAGACCGCCAGGAACAGGCAAAGGAAGACAATAGCAACCACGCACCATGTGGTGGCCTTGATGAACCCTTCAAAGGTCTTGGTTTGAACGGTGATGTCCATTTCGCCGTGCTTGTATTCAGCCATGAGTCTCAGATTCCCAGTTCGCGTATTTCAAATGTTGGATAATGGAAAATCCGAGGCCTGTCACCACGTCATTCGCGCGCAGGGGACAAAGCTTGAAACACCGAACAGCCCGGATAGCCGAAACCCCACCGCCAGGGCAGGCCCGAGCAGGGCGCGCCGCCGAATCGGACGGCGGTATACATCGCCTCGGCTGTGACGGAATGCGCAGTGCGAATCTGCGCGGCTGTCATGTCATAGCGTTCCGCATATTCCTCGGCATGGTCTTCTCCGTGCTGCGTGACACAGGCGCGCAACGTCTCATCTGCGGAAAGACGCGCGTCATAGCTGTCTTCTGCTCGCAACCCTCCGCCCGCGTGGTGATAGGCGCGATCATGGATCACGCAGCAGTATTCCCAAGGTGGGTGCGCCTCGTAGAGCGCCTGAAAGCTGGGAAAGGTGTCTGCAACAAATCGCCAACTGGTCGACAGCCCGCCTGAACAGCCATCCGTTTCGAACGGGGTCAGCTCCGCGTCACCGCGCTGTGCCATCAAAGCCCGATGCGCCGGCAGCTCGAAACTGCGCATAAAGTCCTGCGCAACTGCCGGGTCAGCCATCAGCAAGAGGATGACCGCAAGATTAAGGGCTTTCATCGCGCATAACCTCGGTATCAACGGACATGCCGAAGGTGGTCGCCATCCACAGCAGCAACCGCTCTGCCGGTCCCATTTCCGCACGCACACGCAGAACTTCATTTGCCATCGCAGGGCGGTCGGTGATCAACCCATCCACCCCCATCGAGGCCATGGCGGACATTTGCAGCGGATCGTTCACCGTCCAGACATAGATATCCTTGCCTGCCGCGTGGACCGAATTCACCAAACCCGGCGTCGCCATCGCTGCGTTCACAGCAACGAAATCGCCCTCTAACCCCGACAAATCACCCACGGCCGTTGCGGCCAGAACCCCGGCCCGCCAGTCGGGGCGAATTGACTTCATCTTTTGTACCGCAGGGTACTTCAGCGACATCGTGGCAATGTCGTCCTGCATGCCAAGCTCCTCGACGATGGCGACAACGCGGTTCTCCAGATCGACGTCGTGACCATAATACTTGAGCTCGATGATGACCTTTGCCTTGCCTTTGGCGGCCTCCAGAACATCGCGCAGGGTTGGCGTCCGTTCATCCGCATATTCGGGGCCAAACCAACTGCCGATATCGATCTCCGCCACGTCCTCCATAGTCGCGTCCCAGACCTTGAGGTTCACGCCTGCCAGCTTCATGAAATCGCTGTCATGGGCGACAATCACCACACCATCCACCGTTTCCTGAACATCAATCTCGACCCAATCCGCCCCGTCCTCAATCGCCTTGAGGACCGCGGCCATGGTGTTTTCTGGCCGTAACGCCGCTGCTCCGCGATGGCCGATGACCTCGGCCCGGTCGGGGGCTTGCACCCGTTCCAAGAGGTGCTGACCGGACCACAACCCGATCAAGACCGCGACGGCTGCCGCGCCAACGGCCGCGAACAATGGGATTCGCAGACTGCCCGGCTCAGGATGGGGCGGTTCCGATGTTTCAGTCTCGAAGAACCCATCCAGCAACACGGCCAGTGCGCCAAGCGCTGTGGCCGCCAGAACCAAACCGGCCAGCGACCAGATTCCGGCAACGCCAAGGCTGTAGATCAACGCCAGCCTTAGGTTTGCCGCCCCCTGAAGCGGCACCAGCGCGAACAAAAGCCCCGCCACCCAGGCGATCAGCGCGGCAATGACAAGGCGCATCCCCAGCCATATGGCCAATTCTGTTTTGAGACGACCGCGTTTGCCCTCCATCCGGTTGGCGCTGATGTTGAACGCATGCCCCGGATGGACGCTTTCGAACAGAACCAGATGCAGGGACAGAGCCCAGGCCGACAATCTGCGGATCAGCACCCAAGCCATCAGCAGCACAACGACACCGATCAGGATAACTGCCACCCAGAATGAGGGTGGATGGAAAGTGAGGTAGTAGTTGATGTCGTATTCGGTCAGCGTCCACCAGGCGATGACCGCAGAAACAACCGCGAAGGGTAGGATCAACAGCAAAACGCGCAGGACAAAGCGTACAGCGAACCCAAACAGCGCAGGCAGGCGTGACAGGATCAGTCCGATGGCGGAACTGCCCGCCCGCCATGGATCGGATTCGCCCATACGCAATGAGCCCGCCATGACCGAGAACACAAAGACCTCGGCCAGCAGGAACAGGCTGAGGACGGCAATGGCCGCGATGAAACCGGCCGGCGACAGGATGAACGCTGCAATGGCCTGATCCGTCAGCGCGGTTTGATTGGATAAGCTCACCGCCAGGTTCACGGCAATGGCCACACCTGGTGCGATCAGGGCAACCAGCAGCAGGCGCACGACGATATAGATCGGCACAAAGACGCGACGGCGCGCCCATGCCCGTCTGTAGGCAGTTGAAACGGCTGAGAAATGTGTCACGCGCTGCGCCCCCTCGAATGGTGCGCTCATTCAAGGCTGCGCAGACGTGAATTGCAAGTCAGGCGATCAGCTTTCTTCCAGATCGGCCGCCAGCCGGAAACCGATACGATTTGCGGGCTTGTCCTCGACCGATTTGGGCAAGGCCCGCAGCATCACGTTCAACTGGCTGACATGCTGCACCAGCTGGGTTCGCGCACCCGTCGCATCCGATCCGTAAAAGGTGATGATATCGGGGTCGAAATACCCCATGCCTTCGATCCGCATGACCCCGGCATCGCCGCCGGTGAACCCCATGGCGACCTCTTGATCGCCGGTCAGGGTCTTTTCGAAATTCTGGATATAGAGGATCAGGCGTTCATATGCCCATTGAGCCGGGCTTTTGGTCTCAACCGGTTTTTGCAGCGGACCGGGTAAGTCCTTGGCACCAGACGGCGATTCAGGGTTCGCATGCACCTCGTAGCAACGCGGCAAGGCCGCTGCTTCGGCGGCTTCGGCCGATGTTTCGATCTGATCCTGCATGGCTTTACCCTTTGCGTTGAAACTCCCACGCCCCGTCCGCGCGGCGCGTCCGGGTGACAGTGTCAATGTGGTAAAGATGGTTCAGATGTGCAACCGCTTCGACCAGCGCGAGGCCATACTCGCCCTCGCTGATCTGGCGTTTGAACAAGGGCATAAAGCATTCGGCAGCGGTTTTGGGCTGATCCAGATAGTTCTGCAAACGATCCAGCGCGCCATGGTGGTTGGCGATCAGTTGCTTCATCCGCGTAGGCAATCCGGTGAACGGCAGTTTGTGCCCGCCCAGCGCCAGATGATCCGGTCGCGCCAAACCCTGCAGCCGCTCGCAGGCCTCAAGCCATTCGGCAACAGGGTCGGCCAGAGGTTCAGTGACATAGACACCCAGGTTCGGACTGATCGAGCTGAGAATCTGGTCGCCAGTGATCACAAGATTGTCGTCACGGCTCCAGAAGGTCGCGTGTTCGGGCGCGTGGCCATTGCCCATGTGCACATCCCAGTCGCGACCGCCCATGCGGATGACACTGCCCTGTTTGATCCGGGTAAAGCCCAGCGGCATGGGATAGACCGTATCGCAGTAGTTGAATGGGCGCTCGGCCATCCGCTTGGCCAGAACTTCGGGTGCCATACCGGCGCTGCGGTAATAGTCCAGCGTTTCCTGCGGCCAGCTTTCCTGAACGTCCAGTTGCAGCATGCGGGAAAACAACCAAGACGTCCGCGACGCGACCAGTTCTACGCCGTGCTCGGACTGAAACCAGCCCGCATTTCCCACATGGTCGGGATGGTGATGCGTCACCACAACCCGGTTGATCGGCTTGCCGCCAAGTGGGCTCGACATCAGCCTTTCCCAGATGCGCCGGGTCTTGTTCGACGACATGCCCGTATCGATCACGGTCCAGCCGTCGCCATCGTCCAGCGCGTAGATATTGACGTGATCCAGCGCCATAGGCAGCGGCAACCGCATCCAAAGCACACCTTCGGCGATTTCGATCGCCTCCCCCTCGGCCGGAGGTTCGGGCCACGGGTACCGGATCGCCAGAGGTGTATCGCCGTCCATCAGCCTGCAAGCTCCTCGGCGCTGAGGCCATAGACATCGTCAGCCCCGTTCTGCGCCTGCGCGAGCAGACCGGCATATTCGGGCAACAACGCGTTGATGTAAAAGCGCGCCAGCTTGAAACGTGAGCCGCTCGGTTCGGCCAATGCCGCTTTGAGGTGGTAATGCGCCCCCAACACCCGGGCAAACGCATTCAGATACGGCACCGCGCCAGCAAATCTGTTGTTCATCTCGGATTGCGCGACCATCCACTCAGTGGTCTCGCGCAAGCTCTCCGTGGCTTCCCAAACCGGACCCGCCAGTTCGGGCATGGTGGCCCGAGCCTCTTCGGCGTGATCCTCGATCTCATCCAACAGACGCGAGGCCGCTTCACCACCATCCATCATCTTGCGCGCCACAAGGTCCATCGCCTGAATGCCGTTGGTTCCTTCGTAAATCGCGGTCACGCGGACGTCGCGGTAGTACTGGGCCGCACCGGTTTCCTCGATAAAGCCCATGCCACCGTGCACCTGAACGCCGGTCTCGGATACGCGCATACCTGTCTCGGTACCGAAGGCCTTGCCGATCGGCGTCAAAAGGGCGGCGCGAGCGACCCAATCCGCGTCTCCGGTTGCGTTTGCCATATCGATTGCGGCGGCGTTGGCCAGCATGATGGAACGCGCGGCGAACGTGTCCGCGCGCATGCTCATAAGCATGCGACGCACGTCTGCGTGGTCGATGATCGTGCCAGAGGGCGTCTTGCCCTGCTTGCGCTCTAGCGCATAGGCCAGCGCATGCTGATAAGCACCTTCGGCTGCACCCACGCCCTGACCTCCAACGCCCAGACGCGCGTTGTTCATCATTGTGAACATCGCAGCCATCCCGCCATGTTCCTTTCCGATAAGCCAGCCTTTGGCCCCGTCATACTGCATCACGCATGTCGGTGAGCCGTGCAGGCCCATCTTGTGCTCCAGCGAGACGACCTTCAGATCATTGGCCACGCCGGGATATCCGTTCTCATCCGGCAGGTACTTGGGCACCAGGAACAGCGAAATCCCCTTGGTTCCCGGTACTCCGTCCGGCAACCGCGCCAGAACGAGATGGCAGACGTTTTCAGCGAAATCATTGTCGCCCCAGGAGATGTATATTTTCTGCCCCGAGACAGAATAGGTTCCATCGCCATTCGGTTGCGCTTTCGAGGTCAGCGCACCCACGTCCGACCCGGCCTGCGGCTCGGTCAGGTTCATGGTGCCCGACCACTCGCCCGCCATCATCTTGGGCAGATACAGCGCCTTAAGCTCATCGCTGGCGTGATGTTCCAGCGCCTCGATCTGGCCCTGAGTCATCAGCGGCGCGAGTTGCAGCGACAGGCAGGCCGCCGACATCATCTCGTTCACGGCAGTCGTGACGGTCATCGGCAGGCCCATGCCTCCGTATTCCGGATCACCGCTCATCCCGATCCAGCCGCCTTCGGCAATGGCTTTCCAGCCATCGGCATACCCGGGCGAGGTGCGCAGAACGCCGTTTTCCAGCCGCGCGGGTTCAAGATCACCAGGGCGTTGCAGAGGGGCCATCACCTCTTCGCACATTTTCCCGGCTTCGGTCAGAATGGCACTGACCACGTCCTCGCTGGCTTCCGAGAATTTCTCGGTCGCGGCGATCTGGTCAAAGCCGATCGCGTGGCGGAACAGGAACTCATAATCAGAAATTGGCGCGCGATATGGCATGTCTTCCCTCGGGGCTGTCTGAGTGGCGTTTACGCCGGCGGGCTTGGAATTTCCAGCGCCCGCGTTTATGCATCTGGGTTCAGTCGATTACGTATCGGTCCACATGCTACACGCAATCAAAACGCGGCGTCACCACCCATGATCCCTAACGGCACAATGAGTTTATCCGCCGATCCGGCTGGAATCGCAGAGGCTGCGGACCTTCTTCGTCAGGGGCTTCTGGTCGCCATCCCGACAGAGACGGTTTACGGCCTTGGTGGGGATGCGCGGAATGGGGAAGCTGTGGCCAGCATCTATGCCGCCAAGGGGCGTCCCAGTTTCAATCCGCTAATCGCACATGTCGCCTCAGTTGAGGCCGCCCAACGTTTCGTAACATGGTCCGTTCAGGCCGAAGCGCTGGCCAATGCGTTCTGGCCCGGTCCGCTAACGTTGGTCCTGCCGCTGCGCCCGGGTCACGGGATTTCGTCTTTGGTGACTGCCGGACTGGAAACTCTGGCAGTCCGCGTTCCGGCCCATCCGGCAGCGCGTGCCCTGTTGACCGAGTTCGACGGGCCTGTCGCCGCCCCGTCGGCCAATCCGTCGGGTCAGATCAGCCCGACAACCGCAGAACACGTGTTATCTGGCCTGAACGGGCGCATTGCGGCGGTATTGGATGACGGCCCCTGCGGCGTTGGCCTTGAGAGCACAATCGTCGGCCTGTCCTGTGAGCCTGCGCTGCTGCGCCCTGGTGGTGTCGCACTGGAACAGATCGAAACTGTTCTGAACACACAACTGCATATCCACAAAGCCGGGGATGCGCTGAACGCGCCCGGGCAATTGCAATCGCATTATGCTCCGGACGCACCTGTCCGTCTTAACGCAAAATCCGCTCAGGGAGACGAAGTTGTGCTGGGGTTTGGAGCGGTGGATTGCGATCTGAACCTGTCTGCGACCGGCGACCTTACCGAGGCGGCCGCAAATCTGTTTGCCGCCCTGCACACATTGAATGACACTGGTCGACCCATCGCCGTCACGCCAATTCCGGATCACGGGTTGGGCGCGGCCATCAATGACCGGTTGCGCCGCGCTGCGGCCCCGCGGCACACCTGATCAGGCGCGCCCTGACTCGGCCGACAGGATCAGCGGGTCGACACCCAGAGTGGCCAGCGCGGCCTCCCATTTCTCATCGTCGGGAACATCGAAGACCAGCTTGGACGACGCTTCGGTTGTCAGCCAGCCGTTCATGCCGATCTCATCCTCAAGCTGCCCCGGACCCCAGCCCGAATAGCCCAGCACCAGTGTCGAGTTCAAAGGACCCCTTCCCGACGCCAGATCCTCGAGGATGTCCAGCGTCGCAGTCATGCTGAACTCATCTGTGATGTGCATGGAATGCAGGTTCGCCTCGTAATCCGAGCTGTGCAGGACGAACCCTCGCGACATCTCGACCGGTCCACCGAAGTGTACAAGGCGTTCACCCACGACCGGTATTCGGCAAGGGATATTGAGCTGGCCCAAAAGGGTCTTGATCCGCAGGTCCGAAGGCTTGTTGATTATCAGCCCCATGGCGCCATCTTCACCATAGCTGCACAGGTACACCACCGAATGGTCAAAGCGTGGATCGCCCATTCCGGGCATCGCAATCAACAGTTTACCGGTAAGATCCATAGGCCGACATCTCTTGCTGGGTCTTATTCAACAATGACCCTTGGTCACCGGTAATGGCAAGGGATCAGCGCATATTTCCGCAGATTTCATTCGGGTGACCGGAACGTGACTTGGAATCCCGGTCCTTACAGCGCATTTATAGGGAATGAGCATGAAAATGACATTTTCGGCGATTGCCGTAGCCTTGGGCGTGGGTTTCGCCCAGCCTGTAACTGCACAAGTGACCGGGTCCGTTGCTGAGTTGCAGATTCTGGACGGCGGGCGAACGGCCCAGGGCACTTATCTGGGTGCCGTGCGTGTGACGCTGAAGGATGGATGGAAAACCTACTGGCGCGCGCCCGGTGATGCCGGGATTCCGCCGGAATTCGACTGGAACCGCTCGGACAATGTGGGTGACGTGTCGATTACATGGCCTGCACCGGATGTCTTTGACCAAAACGGATTGCAGTCCATCGGGTATGAAAACCAACTTGTTCTGCCGGTAGAAATAACGCCCAGAAACCCCGCCAAACCGGTCCGGCTGAAGGGAACGATGGATTTGGGTGTCTGCAAGGACGTTTGTATTCCTGAGCAACTAGATTTCGATCACACCTTGGATGCGGAGGCTGGGCGTAACCCGGCCATCGCTGCAGCACTTGCCCAGCGTCCGTATTCGGCGCAGGAAGCCAGCGTGGTCCATACCAGCTGCCATTTGACGCCGACATCTGACGGAATGCGGATTGAGGCGCGCGTGACGATGCCTTCGGCCGGTGGCCAGGAAGTTGCCGTGATCGAGCCGGGAAACCCCGCGCTCTGGGCCTCGCAGACGGATACTAAGCGGCAAGGCAACACCTTGGTCGCAACGTCCGAGGTGATCAACGCCGCTGGTGGACCGTTTGCGCTGGATCGCTCGGAGATTCGCATCACAGTGCTTGGTTCCAATCACGCAGTTGACATTCAGGGGTGCAGCGCAGGCTGAACCCGGTGGTCCCATGACACAAACCCCGAAAATCGGCGCATTGGCGGTAGTTCTGCATGAGGATCGCGTGCTGCTGGTGAAACGCAGCAAGCAACCCGATGCAGGTCTATGGGGGTTTCCCGGTGGGCATGTCGAATGGGGAGAAACCGTTCTGCGCGCCGCACAACGCGAACTGCGCGAGGAAACCTCGGTAATCGCCGAACCGCTGCATTATCTGGACAACCTGGACCTTCTGCGCCGGGGCGACAGCGGCGAAACCCTGTCGCATTATCTGCTGGTGGGCGTGGCTTGCCGTTATCAGGCGGGCGACCCCGTGGCAGGCGATGATGCACTGGATGCGGGATGGTTCCCCGTAGATCAGATTCGCAGGGGCGAACTGCCGATGAGCGACCGTGTCGTCGACCTGCTGGAAACCGCCCTGCGCCGGGCTTAGGCAGCAGGCCCTCTGAGCCGCGCAAACAGAAGACCCGAGAGTGCGACGCTGAGGACAAGGATCAGCACTGCGCCGGCGGCAAATGCGCCCAACCCCATCTGCAGAGCCGCAAGTCCGTCTTCGCCTCCATAGAAGCCAGAAAGCACGCCGATGGGGGCGCCATTTATCGCCGGCCAAACCATTGTCATCCCGAACCACAAGATCAACACGAAACCAGTGCACGCCACGGCACCTTGCACAACGCGGTCCGGAGCACGGGCGGCGCGGCGCATTGCAGTCATCGGCCGCGACAGGTCATTCAGGATGGCCAGCAACGCGGGCACCAGAAGCAGAACCAACAGCATCCCGAAGCCAAGCCCGTAAACCAGCGTAATAACGGTGGGTTTAAGGAATTGCGCCTGCTGCGATCCTTCATACAGCAATGGGGTCAGCCCCAGAACCGTGGTCAGTGTCGTCAACATCACCGGTCGCAGACGGTCCGCTGTGCCCTCGACGATCGAAGGCACAAGCCCCCGCTCTTGTTGATAGCCGTCAATGGTCGTCACCAACACGATCGAATCGTTGATGATGATTCCGGTCATCCCCAACAGGCCCACGACGGTGAACATGCTTAGCGGGACATCCCAAAGGTAGTGACCCCAGATCGCGCCCACCAATCCAAACGGAATGATTGCCATCACCACAAGCGGCCGCGTCCAGCTGGCAAACACCCAGGCCAGCACAAGATAGATGCCCGTCAGGCACAGGATCAGACCGGTTCGGGCCTCGGACAGGAACTCGTCCTCTTGTTCGCTCAGCCCTGCCATGCGCCATTCGACTTGCCGTTCCGAGGCGATTTTGGGCAGGATTTCATCATTCATTGCTCTGGCAATTTCTTCCGCCCGTTTTGGATCATCCTCGGAGATATCGCCGTTCACCGAAATCACCCGCAGACCATTTTCACGACGAACGGTCGAGAAACCGGATTTTCGCTCGACCGAGACGATATCGGCCAGTGGCACATACACCCCCTCGGGGGTTCGCATCAGGGTGCGTTCAAGGAAATCAGCTGTCAGTTCGCCTTCGGGCAGTTCCACGCGGATCTCGGCGCTGCGCGGACCATCGGGGAAGGTCGCGGCCTCGATCCCATTCAACCGGTCACGCAACACGCGGCCCAGCGTTTCAATGCGGAAGCCCAACGCCTGACCCTGTGCCGTTAGGTCCAGAATGTACTCTTCCTTGTCATAGGCAAGGTTGTCTTCCAGTGCCGAAACCTCGGGGTATTTCGAAAGTTCACTCTGCAGGTCCTCGGATGCAGCCTTGAGCGTATTCACATCCGCGCCATAGAACTGAACATCGATGGCGTCGCCACCAGGTCCAGACCGCCAGCCGCGGAAGCTGAGCAGTTCGACCTTTGGATGGCGCGGGACGAATTCCTGCAACTCGCCGACAAATTCAAAGCTGGAATAGGGGCGCAGATCGGCGTCTATCAGTTCGATCGAAATACCGCCCAGCAAGTCAGTATCCTTGCCATCAGCAGCAGACAGTCCCCACCCGGCAGACCCGCCCACCTCGGCCAGAACATAGTCGATAGGGTTGCGACCATGACGTTCTTCATAGATCTGCCCCAGCTCTTCGGTCGCGCGCTGCAGCTCGTGCATCATGGCCAGCGTATCGGCGCGTGTGGCCCCCTCGACCATGATGAAATTGCCGGTGACCGAGCCACGTTCGGGCGCATTGAAGAACCGCCAGTTTACGTCACCTTTAAGGAAAAGGGCGATCTGGCTGGCCAGGATTACGATCATAATCGCCACGACCACGTAGCGCGCCCAGACGACCCAGGCGATCAACGGTCGGAAAAGGGTGTCCCGCACCCACCGGAACCCGCGATTGACCACCCGGTT
Organism: Ruegeria sp. BF12; assembly: GCF_056538705.1. Classification (NCBI taxonomy): domain Bacteria; kingdom Pseudomonadati; phylum Pseudomonadota; class Alphaproteobacteria; order Rhodobacterales; family Roseobacteraceae; genus Ruegeria; species Ruegeria sp. BF12. Next base: position 194,613 of record NZ_JBQFTP010000006.1, read on the forward strand.
CGGAAAGTCATACCAGTGCTCTTTGGTGGAATGCGCGATGGCATGCGCCATGTGATTCGGCAAGATCAGGAAGCATTCGATCAACGAGGCAATCAGCACCGCGATCACCGTAAATGGGATGTCGCGGATCAACTCGCCAAACCGACCGCCAACCAGGGTCAGACCAAAAAAGGCAATCACCGTCGTCAAGGTCGCTGCAAAAACCGGCATCGCCATACGCCGCGCGGCGCGTTCGGCGGCGATCATAGGCGCCTCGCCCAATCTGCGCGCGCGGAAATCAGCGTGTTCGCCCACGACGATTGCGTCATCTACAACGATGCCCAACGTGATGATCAACCCGAACAGCGACACCATGTTGATCGACAACCCGCCGATATACATGAACGCGATCGCGGCGGACATGGCGACAGGTATCCCGGCGGCGACCCAAAAAGCGATGCGTGCATTCAGGAACAGAAACAGTAGGCAGACCACAAGGCCCAACCCGACAAGGCCATTGTCGACCAGAATATCCAAACGGTCGGTGATTGCCTGGGCGCGAGTTCGGATCAGCTCGACCGTGACGCCTTCGGGCAGGCTGGCCTGCATTTCGCGCACGACATCTTCGACCGTGTGCTGGATTTCAATCGCATCCCCAAGGTTCGAGCGGTCGACCCGCACGGACATCGCCGGGTTTTCGCCGACAAAGTAGCTGCGATCGCGATTGACCCCTTCCACGCGGATATTCGCTACGTCGCCCACCAGCAACTTGGACCCATCAGCAAAGTTGCGTAGGGCGATGCCTTCGATTTCTTCTGGCGTGCGTTTTTCCGTTCCTGTGCGGATGCGCGCGTTCGCTCCGGTCACATCGCCTGCAGGGTTGGCGTTGACCTCTGCTGCGACGGCCGAGGCGACCTCGGACAGCGTGATATCATTGGCAATCAGCTGGGCGGTGGGCACTTCGACCACAATGCGCGGCGCTGCAAGGCCGCGGATCGTGGTGCGAGTGACACCAACGGCAAACAGACGGTTGATCAATTCGTCCGTGAACTTGGCCAGATGATCCGGATCGACCGGTCCCGTAACAACCACGTCCGTGACCCGATCCCGCCACGCCCCACGACGGATTGTTGGCTCCTCTGCATCATCTGGCAGGCTGGTGACACTATCGACGGCGGTTCGGACCTCTTCAACAGCGCGGGACATGTCCCAGTTGGGCTCGAACTCCAACTGGATACTGGCCCGCCCCTCGCGTGAGGTCGATTCCGTGCTTGCAACACCTTCGACAGCCAGCAGGGCGGGTTCAAGAACCTGAACGATACCGTTGTCCACATCCTCCGGACCGGCGCCATCCCAATCAACGCTGACGTCCACACGTTCAAGGATTACATCGGGAAAGAACTGTGCCCGCATGTTCGGGATGGCCGCCGCGCCCAGAACCAGCATGACCAGCAGCAACAGGTTTGCCACCGTCCGGTGACGCGTGAAGTAGCTAAGGATACCGCCTGCCGCGCCGGGGATTTCGCGCATCATGGCGCCTAACCTCCTGCCCGGTTTTCAATTCTCTGGACCAGCGATGCGGGCACTTTCGCCTCGCCCAACTGCCCCAGAACCCGATCCTTGACGTCCTTTGGCATGCGCGTGCTGGCCTCAACCTGCGCCATAAGCTGCGCGCGGCGTTCTTCGGACAGTTCAACCATGTCGGGCGTTGCTTCAGCGCTGTCATCGATCCGCAATGGGCGCACACGCACACCAGACCCCAGCAACGGCGTCCGGCCGATCACAACCTCTCGCCCCACCAGCCCTTCACCGCGCAGCAGCACCTCGTCGCCCTGGCGTCTGATCAGTTGAACCGGCAGAGCCTCAAGCCGATCATCTGCGTCCAGCACCAGAACTGTTCCAACTGCATCGAGAACCGAGGATGGAAGGCGTACCACGTTATCCAGCGGCTGCTCCTGCACAGTAACCGTCACGAAATCGCCCGGCTTGAACCCCGACGCATCATCGAGGCGGGCATAGATCAAACGTCCGGTCTGCCCTTCGCCCGCCGATCCGCTGTCACGGCTTATCCGCCCTTCTGCGGTCAGATCGGTGCCCGTCACTTCAAGCGAGACCGTCACCGACGCATCAATCAGTTTGCCGTTTGCGTCCAGCAACCGAACGTATTGCGCGGTCGAGACCCGAAAGGCGACCTCAAGCGCATTCGGATCGACCAGTTCCGCCAGTTTTTCGTTCGCGGACACCAGCCGCCCTTCGACCAGCGTCACATCGGTTAGAGTACCACCAAAGCCGGCGCGGATGGTCATGTCATCCAGATCACGTTCGGCCGCTTCTAGTGCGATACGGGCGCGGGCCAAAAGCGTAGTCGCCTGATCAACTCGGGACTCGGCTTGGGCCAGCGCAATCCGGCGTGCCAGAACCGCCTGTTGCGCGGCAGCTTCGGCCAGTTCAGCCTCTTCCACAGCCGCGGCAGCACCCACTCCGCGGGCCTGCAAATCCTGTTGACGCTGCAAGGCGCGCCCGCGCAGTTCAGCCTGCGCTTCGGCCGAGTTCAGCTCATCCTGCGCCAGTAACAGGGACCGCTCCGCGTCACGCTCTTCGAATTGGGCATCCAGCAGATCCGACTTTGCCCGATCCAGCGCGGATTGGGTGTCTGCCGGATCAAGTTCGACCAGAACTTCGCCAGCGGAAACAACTCCGCCATCTTCGAAATCTTCGGCCAAAGAGACAACGCGACCGCCCAGCGCCGCCCGCAATTCCAACCTGCGGCGGCTTTGAACCTCACCAAATGCTTCCAGATACGGGGTGACCGTTTCCAGTTCCGCTGGCCGCACCGTCACTGCAAACACCCGCTCACGGGCTTGCGGCGCGGCCTGTTCCCGCGTCAGGACGTCCTGCACCGCGCCCGCGATCATCTGTGCCGCCACGAACAACAGGGCCAGCGTCAGGGACGCCAGAAAGACTCCTACAAGGCTTTGCCTCAGAAATCGCATTAATATTCACCCCGGTTGCATCAGGCTGCCATTTGCAAATGGTAGCTGGGCAACAAAAAATGCCAAGCCACAAAGCGGTTATGAACAGTTTAACGTGCGACCAGTCTACTTCCGTCGCAAATGTTCGTCCAATCTGGGCATTATTTCCACGAAATTGCAGGGGCGGTGACGGTAATCGAATTGTTTTTCCAAAATACCGTCCCACGCGTCCTTGCAGGCCCCCGGACTGCCGGGCAAGGCAAACAGATAGGTTCCTCCTGCAACACCACCCGTGGCACGTGATTGCACGGCTGAGGTGCCGATCTTTTCCATTGAGACGATCGTGAAAACAGTGCCGAACGCCTCGATTTCCTTCTCATAGACATCGCGATGCGCCTCGACTGTCACATCGCGACCCGTCAGGCCCGTGCCGCCGGTTGAGATCACCACGTCAATTTCTGGGTCAGCAACCCAGGCCCGCAGCTGATCGGCGATTTGGTTGCGCTCATCCCGGATGATTTTTCGATCAGCAACCGCGTGCCCAGCCGCTTCGATCCGGTCCACCAGCGTCTGACCTGAACGGTCGTCATCCGGCGAACGTGTGTCCGAGACAGTCAGAACGGCGATCCGAACCGGGATGAATTCCATGGTTTCATCAATGCGCGACATGTGGCGTCAGGCCCTTTCCATTACAGCAAGCCGGACGGCGAGGGCCGCGAAAATGCCCCCTGTCACCCAGCCCATAATTCGCGAGGCGCGCGGGTTCGAGATCAGAACCTTACCCGCGCCTCCGGCAAAGATTCCCACCAGCCCGTTCACCACAAACCCACCCAGCGCAATTACCGAGCCGAAAATCAGGAATTGCAGCAGGATCGAGCCTGCCGCCGGGTTCACGAATTGCGGGATGAAGGCCAGTACAAACAGGATGACCTTGGGGTTTGTCAGGTTAACCACCAAACCGTCCCGGAACGCAAATCGGGTGGGTCTGGTTGACGCATCCGCCGAGACTGCCCCATGTCGAAACACACCCCAGGCGAGATAGAGCAGATAGGCCACACCCATCCAGCGGGTTACGTCAAACAGCCATGGCATGGTCGCGACAGCGGCCCCCAAACCAAGGCCTGCCACCAGAACGTGGACCATCGCACCAACAGAAATACCCGCGCTGGCGGCGATTGCCGGTTTTGCACCGGACCGCAATCCCTGCCCAAAACAGAACATCATATCCGCACCGGGCGTAAGGTTCAGGGCAATGGCCGCCGGAATAAACGCCAGAAGAGTAACGGTTTCGATCATGTGGCTGCCTCGAACCAGTTTATGGTGGGGCCGAGATTGGCGATCTGGGTGACACCGATGGTTCCTCGGTAGCCCCAGCTGTCGTGGATATGGCCGCAAAGGGCAAATTTCGGTTGCAGCCGCTCGATAGCGTCCCGAACAGCAACCGATCCAACAGCGTCCCCCATCGACGTGGTATCGCCATACCCTTTGGGCGGAGAATGCGAAATCAGGATGTCGGCGGCTTCGCATCGGTTCAGCAACTCCGCCGCCTCGGGATCGCTCAGGTCGCACGACCAACCGCCGAAAGGCGTGACCGGTACGCCATATCCAAGACCGAATAGACGCAACCCGTCGACGGTCATGCCCGTGCCATGCAGAACATGGACGCCGTCTGGCGCGGCATCGGTCAATTCACCGGCACTTTCTGCGTTGCCGGGCACCAACACCAGTGGCGCGTTGATCCCGGACAGCATCGCCATCGCCTGATCCAACCCTTGCCGCGAGTTGCAATAATCTCCGGCGCCGATAACCAGATCGGCTTCGTCGCTTGCAGCCACTATTTCAGCAGCGCGGTTACGCGCCATATGCAGGTCCGAGAATGCGAGGATCTTCATGCCTTGCCCTCCAGCCGCGCTTTCAGTTCAAGCAAATCTGCCCATGCCTGCCGTTTCATCTGTGGCTGTCGCAACAGGTAGGCAGGGTGGAACATCGGGATGACCGGCAGGTTCATCGCCTGATCCCACTGACCGCGCAGACGCGTGATACCGCGTTTGCCCAGAACGGCCTGACAGCTGATATTACCCATAACCACCAAGACCTCTGGCTTGGCCAGTGCCACATGCCGTTCAAGGAACGGCTTCATCATACCGATTTCTTCGGGTTTGGGGTCGCGGTTCTGCGGCGGGCGCCACGGAAGGACATTGGTGATATAGACGTTCTCGGACCGGTTCAGATCAATTGCGGCCAGCATCCTGTCAAGCAGCTGACCAGCGCGACCGACAAAGGGCTTGCCTTCCCGGTCCTCATCACGGCCCGGAGCCTCTCCGATGATCATCACCCGGGCTCCCGGCGTACCATCGGCAAAGACCAACTGGCGCGCACCGCGTTTTAGCTCGCAATGGTCAAACATACCCATCGCCGCTTGCAACTGCTCCAACGACCCGGCGGCCTGAGCCGTGGACTTCGCAACCGCAACCGGATCAACCTGCTTGGGTTTTGGCGGCGCAGTCTGCGCTTGCGCAGGCTTTTTGGCCTTGGGCGTGATGTCGGGCAACGCATAGCGATCGACCGGTGCGTCACCGATCGCATCCGTTGCGCCCAGTTCGATCTGCCATTCCAGCAGAGCCCGCGCGGTATGATAATCCAGGGCCGATTCCATAACCCTCAATCTAACCACCTTTTGAACGAGGGAAAGCAGATAGAACTTGATCGGGCGGTCCGTCGCACCGACCATTGGCACATTCATGTTGTGCGTATTGCGATTCCTTTTCTTCAGCTTGCTGCTGACCATGCTCAGCGGTCCGGCTTTTGCGCACTTTCACGACAAGTATGGCCAATGCCGCGCCGGCCAGTTCAAGTGCGGAAACACGTGCTGTTCAGGTGGGCAGCGATGCAGCTTTGACGGCCACTGCATTCCCTTGGGTGGCACTTATTGCGGTGGTGGCAGAACCTGCGGACCGTTCGAACGGTGCGTTGCGGGCGGCACGCGATGCGCTCCGGCCGGCTTGAACAAATGCACGTCGCGTCTGGACTGCCCTGGCGGCAGCTTCTGCAATGCTCGCGGAGAATGCGAGAAGAACACGCCCGACATTTTGGAATTGCCCTCTCTGACATGCGACGACGGGAGAATCTGTGGCTCCGGATCGTCTTGCTTGCCGGGCGGCGGATGCTCGCGCCCCGGCTGGTTTATTTGCGAAAAAACCGGGTCGCAGTGCCGTCAGGGTTTCAAATGTTCCCGCAATCAGGGCTGTGTTCCCGTCAAAGCCATCGACTGCGGATATGGCAAGTGGTGCAAGCCTGGCGAGCAATGTTTGCCCAAAGGCGGGTGCGAGAAATTGCCCGAGTGAACCGAACCTTAGGTTGCCTCGGCGCGCGGACCTTCCTATAAGCGGCGCGATTGTCAGACAGGAGCCCGCCCATGCGTTTCGCCCATCGTCACCTTCTTGGCATCGAGCATCTGTCGCAGTCCGATATCACCGCCATCCTCGATCTGGCCGAGAAATACGTCGACATGAACCGCCAGTCGACCAAGCATTCGGACGTGCTGTCGGGCCTGACCCAGATCAACATGTTCTTCGAAAACTCCACCCGGACGCAGGCCAGTTTCGAACTGGCGGGCAAGCGGCTGGGCGCGGACGTGATGAATATGGCGATGCAGGCGAGCTCGATCAAAAAGGGCGAGACGCTGATCGACACGGCGATGACGCTGAACGCGATGCACCCCGATCTTCTGGTGGTTCGGCACCCGCATTCCGGCGCTGTCGACCTTCTGGCGCAGAAAGTGAATTGCGCGGTGCTGAACGCAGGTGACGGCAAGCATGAACACCCGACTCAGGCCCTGCTGGACGCTCTGACCATCCGCCGCGCCAAAGGTCGTCTGCATCGTTTGAACATCGCAATCTGCGGCGACGTCGCTCATTCCCGCGTGGCCCGGTCGAACCTGATCCTGCTGGGCAAGATGGAAAACCGCATCCGCCTGATCGGCCCCCCGACACTGGTCCCAAGCCAGTTCGCCGAATTCGGCGCCGAGGTTTACGACGACATGAACGAAGGTCTGAAAGACGTCGACGTCGTCATGATGCTGCGCCTTCAGAAAGAGCGGATGGATGGCGGGTTCATCCCATCGGAACGCGAATACTACCACCGCTATGGCCTGGACGCCGCCAAACTGGCACAGGCCAAGCCGGACGCCATCGTCATGCACCCCGGCCCGATGAACCGCGGGGTCGAGATTGACGGAACGCTAGCAGACGACATCAACCGGTCAGTCATTCAGGAGCAGGTCGAAATGGGCGTCGCCGTCCGTATGGCCGCTATGGAACTGCTGGCCCGCAACCTGCGCGAGGCCGCATGAGTGATCTGACCGTCGCCCCCCACGAACTTGGCGTCCTGCGCCTGTTTCAGCTCGACATGCGTCCGAAAGAAGCGAAGTTCCTGCGCGAACCCGGTGCCGCCGATCAGGCATTGGGCGTCGACGGTTTGGACCGGGACCAGATCGACATTTTCCCGGTATCCGACCTCGAGGATTTGGGGCTTTACGGCTATCTCAACGAAGGGTGCGGCGTGTCCCAAGACCAACTGGATCGGGACATGCTGGAAGCCATTGAAGGCTGGGTCATGGTCCTGCGCAGTGCGGCGTTCAAAGGCCGCGCCGTCACGATAAAACCGGACCCGAAGGTCCGCCTCATCGGCCTGTACACCGAAGAAACAACGAATTGGACCGGCGGAAAAATCGAAACCGAAAGCGCGAAACCATTCTCGGCTCCGCAAACGCCGCCGCAAGACGACAGCCCCCGACGCATTGGGTCGGCCATGTTGGCGGTTGTTGCGCTGGTGGTCATCGGAGGCATCCTGTGGCTGATCCTGTGACCTTTGCCCCCGACAAGGGCGCCTATATCCGCACGAATACATGGCTGGCCGCCGGGGCGATGGCCGCCGCAATGGTAATACTCTGGCTGATCGGTAACCCCTATGTCTGGACCGGTGCACCGGCCGGCCTCGCCGCTGTTGGCGTACGTGCATGGTATCTGGCCTCGGAAGAACTGAAGGCCAACTGGCAAATGTCCAAAACCAATCTCACCGGCCCCGGCCCACGCGTTGTACCGCTGAACCAGATCACGGCGGTCAACATCTTGGGCAGTTTTGTCCAGATCGTCACCAAGGGCGGTGACAAGCACCTGATCAAGTATCAAGCCGACCCCGCTGCCACCAAAGCGGCCATCGAAAGGGCGATTGGATGACCGCCGCCGACGACGATTGGTGGCACGAGCGGATTCCCGATGGGGAAGAGGTACTGTGGGCAGGCCGCCCGGATCAGGGGTATTTTCCACCTCGGTTTGCATGGGCGTACAAAGGCGTGCTCGTTCTGATCGCTGCCATTTGGCTGGCAAGCCCCTGGCTTTTTGACACCGTTCGGGATTATTGGAAGTTGTTTTTCTGCACTATCGCGTTTGGTTTTGTGTTGTGGGTCGATCGGTTTGCCCGGTCACAACGGATCTATGTCGTGACCTCGGAAAATGCATGGAAACTCAACAAGGACCTCAAGTCAAAGTCCCTGAATATCGACCGGTTTCTGAATTTCCGCTCCGGTCGTCGAGCAGTGATGTTTTCCCGCCACCCGTTTTTCGCATTTGAACATCTGTCCGACCCCGATGCCGCATTGAAGGCACTGACCCAAGCCCGCGAGGCCTCGAAATGACTGCTGTACTGTTTTCAAACGCCCGCCTGATCGACCCGGAAACCGGTACGGACAGCCTCGGCTGGCTCCAAGTGAACGACGGACGGATTACCGCGCGCGGTGAAGGTGATGCTCCGGCCTCGGACGCGCAGGTCATTGACTGTAACGGCCAATGCCTTGCCCCCGGTATCGTTGATATCGGCGTCAAGGTCTGCGAACCGGGTGAGCGGCACAAGGAAAGCTATAAATCCGCAGGTCTGGCCGCCGCTGCCGGGGGGGTGACCACTATCGTCACCCGACCCGATACCAGCCCTGCCATCGACACGCCGGAAAGCCTGGAGTTCGTCACCCGCCGCGCGCAGGCCGACACACCCGTCAACGTCCTGCCCATGGCTGCACTGACCAAAGGCCGTGACGGGCGCGAAATGACCGAGATCGGGTTTCTGCAGGATGCCGGGGCCGTCGCCTTTACCGATTGCGACCATGTCATTGCCAATACCAAGGTGTTTTCCCGCGCTCTGACCTATGCCCGCGCCTGCGGTGCGCTGGTTATCGCACACCCGCAGGAACCCATTCTCAGCAACGGAGCTGCGGCGACCAGCGGCAAGTTCGCCGTGTTGCGGGGCTTGCCAGCCGTTTCGCCCATGGCCGAGCGGATGGGGCTGGACCGCGACATCGCCTTGCTTGAAATGACCGGGGCCGCTTATCACGCCGACCAGATCACCACTGCCCGCGCCCTGCCCGCACTGGAACGGGCCAAGCGAAACGGGTTGGACATCACCGCCGGCACCTCGATCCACCATCTGACGCTGAACGAACTGGACGTGGCCGACTATCGTACCTTCTTCAAGGTCAAACCGCCGCTGCGGTCCGAAGAAGACCGGCAAGCGGTGATCGAAGCGGTACGGACCGGCTTGATCGACACGATCAGCTCGATGCACACGCCGCAGGACGAGGAAAGCAAACGCCTGCCGTTTGAAGAGGCCGCATCGGGTGCGGTGGCGCTTGAAACGCTGCTGCCTGCGTCGCTGCGTCTGTACCACGCGGGGCAGCTGGACTTGCCTACGCTGTTCCGTGCTATGGCCCTGAACCCGGCCAAACGCCTTGGTCTGGACAGCGGACGCCTGTCCGAAGGAACCCCAGCGGATCTGGTGTTGTTCGACCCGGATGTGCCCTTTGTGCTTGACCGGTTCTCGTTAAAATCGAAATCGCAGAACACGCCGTTTGACGGCCAGCGGATGCAGGGTAAGGTCACCGCAACTTTCGTTGCAGGACAAGAAGTTTACCGGAGACCCTGATGCCCATAATTGACAGTTCCACGGACCAGCTAATCCTCTGGGCCGCTCTCGGGTATCTTATGGGCTCGATCCCGTTTGGCATGGTCGTCGCCAAGGTGATGGGGCTGGGCAACCTGCGCAACATCGGGTCAGGAAACATCGGCGCAACAAATGTGCTGCGCACAGGCAACAAGGCCGCCGCTGCCTTGACCCTTGTTTTTGATGCTGCAAAAGGCGCGGTCGCCGTGCTTGTGGCACGTGCGTTGGCCGGAGAAGACGCTGCACAAATCGCCGCGCTGGCCGCATTTCTGGGCCATTGCTTTCCAATTTGGCTGGGGTTCAAAGGCGGAAAAGGCGTTGCCACGTTTTTGGGTCTTTGGCTCGCATTGGACTGGCGCGTCGGCGTTGCCTGCTGCCTGACTTGGCTGGTGGTCGCAGTGATCTGGCGCATCTCGTCCCTCGCTGCATTGGTGGCTGCAGCCATGTCGACGATCTGGGTTATGGTGCTGACAGACACGAGAACTCTGGTGCTGGGCGCTATTCTGACACTGCTCGTCTACTGGCGCCACAGCGCCAATATCGCCCGTATCCGTGCCGGGACCGAACCAAAAATCGGACAGTCTTGAGCGCCTCGGAGTCCTTTCTGAGCGCATTTTTTGCCATCCCGACGGGGTCATCAACCGGGCACGTCGGTGGCAGGCGATACATTGTCAGCCGAACGGAACTGGCCGGGGGCAAATCCCACAAACTGGTCGCGCATGAGTTGGGCGGCGGGGATTACATCAGCTTGAACCTTTATCTGACCAGGAACACTGGCGCCCTGCTGCGCCCCTGCGAAATGTCGGTGCAGAAAGTCACAGACTTTGTCCTGAGTATTAAGCCCGATCGCTAATCTGATCTCTGCATTTCTGAACAGCACCTATTCACCTCCGCACAATCACAATTGATTGCTTTGAACGTGATTGACGGTCTGCCCACTTGGGTTCCGTGACGACCAATTACAGGTCTCATGGACAAAAAAACACTTGGGTTGTCTGGGCGCAATTTTCTGCGTCGCGTGGCCGCCCCTTTCACGAAAGGTGAAAACAATGAACAAGTTCAAATCCATCATCGGCGGCGTCGCGCTGTCTGTTGCCATCGCAAGCTCGGCTCTGGCTGCAGGTGTAGAACTGAACGCAAGCTCGACCGGTCTGGCGATGCAGGGTTACGACCCGGTTGCTTATTTCACTGCAGGTGAGCCGACCAAAGGCGACTACCGCATCACCACCCTGCACAACGACGCGCTGTATCGTTTTGCCAATGAAGAAAACAAAGCCGCGTTTGAAGCCAATCCAGAAGCCTACCTGCCCGCATATGGCGGCTACTGCGCATTTGGTGCGGCGATGGGCTTCAAGTTTGACGGTGACCCGACCTATTGGAAGATCGTTGACAACAAATTGTACCTGAACCTGTCGCAGGACATTCAGGAACGCTGGGAAGGCGACATTCCGGGCTTTATCGAGCAGGCCAGCACCAACTGGGAAACCATTGCCGACAAGACCCCCGCAGAACTGCAGCAGTAACGCGCGGACACTATTAAAGAAGGCGGCGGCAGATCACTCTGCCGCCGTTTTTTGTCAAAACTCTCGATTTCCATGTGTGTCCTAGGGTTCCAGAACGGTACTACCCGTGGTTTGGCGGGCCTCAAGTACCCGGTGGGCCTCGGCCACCTGATCCAGAGAGAAACGTTGGTCGATGTGGATCTTGACCTCTCCGCCCTCGACCTTGCCAAACAGACGCCTTGCCATCGCCTGACAGACAGCATGATCAGCGATATGGGTAAACAAGGTCGGCCGGGTGATTTTCAGCGACCCTTTCTTGCCCAGAATACCGATATCCATCAATGGCACTGGTCCTGAGGCGTTGCCAAAGGAAATCATCATTCCCAAGGGCTTCAAACAATCCAGAGAGCCGTTGAACGTATCCGCCCCGATGGAATCCATGACCACGTCCACGCCTTTGCCACCTGTGATCTCGGCCACTCGTTCGGCAAAGTTCTCAGTCCGATAGTTGATGCAATGCGCGGCCCCATTGAACTGGGCAAGGCTGCATTTTTCGTCGGTTCCCGCCGTCCCGATCAAGGTGATCCCCTCAGACTTGGCCCATTGACAGGCGATCAAACCAACGCCACCGGCAGCCGCGTGGAATAACACGGTATCGCCCCGTTTCAGGGGGGTTGTGCGGTGAAACAGATACTCGACCGTCATCCCCTTGAGCATCATCGCCGCCGCCGCATCAAAGGAAATCCCGTCTGGCAGCGGGCATACCTGTGCTGCGGGCATCACGCGCGCCTCGCAATAGGCACCTGACGGGGCTGCGGCGTAAGCGGCGCGCTGTCCCGGTTCCAAATGGGTAACGCCTTCGCCAACAGCCTCGATCACGCCAGCGGCTTCCATACCCAGCGCATGCGGCAATTCCAGCGGGTACAGCCCCGTTCGCTGATAGACATCGATGAAGTTCAGCCCGCAGGCGCGGTGGCTGATGCGAACCTCTCCGGGTCCTGGGTCGCCCAATAGCCGGTCTTCGATCTTTAGAACTTCGGGGCCGCCGTGTTCGTGAATGACGACGGTTCGTGCCGTTTGCTGCATGCTGACCTCCTGTTGCCTGATGCCAAGCTAACACGACTGTGAAACAGGGCAATCGGCACGATTGCACCGGACGCAACCGCAACGCGAAAAAATGTGCTATACTGGGATCCGAGCGTTGCCGGCTGGTCCGGCCAAGGGCAACTCATGCCGGATTCACTCTGCTGCGCTGTTGGCAAAGGGAGGGGATGATGATGGCTAAAACCATTGGGAATCCAATTAGCTGGGCCGCCCGGAACCTTGGCGCGACCGGCGATCACATTGCAGAAAGCGTGAACCGTATCGGCAGCGCCGATACGCGACATCTGCCAAAGGTGCAGACTCTGACAATGCAGGATTTGCGCGAGTGTCTGTCGGCGGGATATCACGACTTTCTTGAAACACGGGCGGACGCGATTTTTGTCATCCTGATCTACCCGATCGCCGGACTGTTGATGTTCGGGTTCGGTCTGAACAGGAATATGGTGCCACTGTTGGCGCCATTGGTTATGGGGTTTGCCCTGATCGGCCCGATTGCAGCAGTTGGTTTATACGAAATCAGCCGCAAACGCGAAATGGGCGGAGAAGTCCACTGGCTGGACGCGTTCGGAGTGTTCCGATCCCCGTCATTTGGAGCAATTCTGGCGCTGGGGTTTTATCTGGTCATGCTTTTGCTGGTCTGGCTGATGGTCGCGCAGGCCATCTATGTCCATACGCTTGGTCCGGATCTGCCGACCTCATTTGGCGCGTTCGTTACCGAAGTGTTCACCACCGGCGCAGGCTGGACCATGATCATCTTCGGCAACGCCGTCGGTTTCCTGTTTGCATTGGTCGCACTGGCCGTCAGCGTTGTCAGCTTTCCCCTGTTGCTGGACCGCAAGGTCGGACTGCCAGTGGCGGTCGTGACCTCGGTACGGGTGTTACGGCACAACCCCGGTGTCATTCTGGCATGGGGTTTCATCGTAGCGGCCCTGCTGGTCATCGGAGCCATCCCGATGCTGCTGGGCCTGATCGTCGTGATGCCGGTCCTGGGCCACGCGACCTGGCATTTGTATCGCCGCGCGGTGGCCTGAGGGCAAAACGCGCGGGATAGACCCGCGCACCGAACTCTTAGCCTGCGACCTTCAGGACGATCTTGCCAATATGCCCCGAGCTTTCCATCCGCGTATGTGCCGCGGCAGCATCAGCCAGATCGAACTCGCTGTCCATGACGGGGGCAACCTTCCCGGCCTCCAGCAATGGCCAGACCGCCTCGCGCAGATCCTGCGCAATCTTCGCCTTGGCCAGATCGCTTTGCGGGCGCAGGGTGCTGCCAGTCAGGGTCAGGCGCTTGACCATCATCATTGCAAAGTTCAGCTCGACCTTCGGCCCCTGCAGGAAGGCGATCTGAACCAGACGCCCATCCTCGGCCAGTGCCTTGACGTTGCGCGGGATGTAATCGCCACCCACCATGTCGAGGATCAGGTTTGCACCACCTTCGGCCCGCATGACCCCAACGAAATCCTCGTCGCGGTAGTTGATCGCTTTCTCGGCCCCTAGCTTCTCGCAGGCCTCGCATTTTTCAGCGGAGCCGGCGGTCGCAAAGACGCGCGCTCCAAACGCGTTGGCCAGTTGGATCGCCGTTGTGCCGATACCGCTGGACCCGCCATGAACCAGAAATCGTTCGCCCGCCTTCAGGCCACCACGTGTGAACACATTGGACCAAACCGTAAAGAAGGTCTCGGGCAGACAGGCGGCCTCTTTCATTCCCATGCCCTTGGGCACAGGCAGGCAGTGCACCGCAGGAGTCGCCACGTATTCCGCGTACCCGCCGCCGGGCAGCAAAGCACAGACCTGATCACCAACCGAAAGCCCCTCAACCCCGGCACCGACGGCAACCACCTCGCCCGAGGCTTCAAGCCCGGGCAGATCGCTGGCACCCGGAGGCGGATCATAAGCCCCCGCGCGCTGCAGAGCGTCGGGGCGGTTCACGCCTGCATAGGCCACCTTGAGGATCACCTGACCGGTTTGCGGTTCTGGCACCGGGCGTTCGGTCAACTGCAAAACATCGGGGCCGCCGGGTTCGGTGATTTCGACAGCACGCATCATCTGGGTCATTGGCAAATCTCCTTTGCCCAATGCCTAACAGGCAATTTCCGGAACGCCCAGATGCTTACTTGCGCGGGTTCAGCATCCCTGGCAGATCGGCCCGCATTTTCATCGGCGGCTTTACCTGACCGGCCAGCCAGTTCGGAACCGCTAGGAACGGCTTGAACAATGGATTGTCGTTGACCTGCGCCTTGATCTTTTCGATCTGCATCACGTCCGAGATGCGCCGATCCAGAAACTCCCACGTTTTCTGATGATCGGGGGAATCGTCACCCAGCCAGTACAGCAATGTCGAGGAATACACGCCCGACAGTGTCGCCCGCTTGGTATACCAGTTCACGTCATCCGACGTGTCTCCCAACGTGTCCCAGATTTGATCGCAGGTCTGCCACAGAGCCTTTGCCCCGTCCGCCGCATGGGTTGGCAGGGAAAACAGGGTCATGCCGCGACGAACCAATTCCTTATCCGAAACAGCCTCAAGCCGAAAGCGAACAGCGGCAGCGATGCGGTCGCGAAATTTCAACTCGCTCAGGTCCGTGGATTTCAGGCGATCCACCATGGCCTCATCCCCACGTGCGTGAAATGCCAGCGCCAGATCGACCGCCCCGCGCGGGCAGATCGCACGGGCCAGAACCTCGTCCATATCGCAATCCGTGACAGCCATGCGAAAGCTGGTCTCGGACCAGCCGTCAAAGGGCACATGGTTCAGCATCGCGTCCAGCAACTGTTGCTTGGCATCTTCGTAGGTGGTGGTCATGGCGGTTCTCCGGTTCTCGGGGCCAGTACTAGACAAGATAGAGGCGCTTTGCTATACGGCCAACTCCTGCAATTTCCTTGCAACTCTATCTAGAAAGGTGGTGACAACCACATGCAGGTTAGTGTTCGCGACAATAACGTCGATCAGGCGCTTCGTGCCCTGAAGAAAAAGCTGCAGCGCGAAGGCGTGTTCCGTGAAATGAAGCTGAAGCAACATTTCGAGAAACCGTCCGAGAAAAAAGCGCGCGAGAAAGCTGAAGCGATTCGCCGTGCCCGTAAACTGGCACGCAAGAAAGCCCAGCGCGAAGGTCTGCTCTAAGATCTCACTCGTCCAGCTTTGGATGACACTATTTGACGACCCCCGAGGCATCGCCCGGGGGTTTGTCGTTTTCTGGGCCTGCGCGAATCCGCCGATCAGGCGGACGCATGTGCGACAAGCCGCCAATTCCGTGCTGGCAGGACTTTGCCCAGCATAATACAGCGTACGAATCACCCTCTGAAAGCACTGTCCCGCCGAATCCCGACCGGATTTCTCAACGCCCTGTCGGACCCGTCAGATGATTCATTAATTGGCGACGTCCACTCAAAGACAATCCCCCACGGAGGCAAAATGTCGACTGCAAGTTCTTTCGAGCGAGAAATGCTAGCGCTCATCAACCAAGAGCGCACATCCCGCGGTTTAGAGCCGCTACAACTTGAAACCCACCTGAACGCGTCATCCGAAGACCACAGCGAATGGATGTTGAACACGGACTCGTTCAGCCACACCGGTGCTGGCGGGTCATCGGCGACAGAGCGTATGCGCGACGCTGGCTTTGATTTTTCAGGCGGCTGGCGTTCCGGCGAAAACATCGCCTGGCAATCCGAACGCGGCGCACCCGGGATCAGCGATGATGTTGCCCAGCTTCATCAGAACCTGATGGACAGCCCTGGCCACCGCGCAAACATCCTGAATCCCGATTTCAAATACATCGGTATCGGGATCGAAACGGGGAATATGCAGGGCTATGACGCCGTAGTGGTCACCCAGAATTTCGCGACGACCGATGGCGAAGTTGTACTGGATACTGGCGATGCGCCGGCCACTCCGGTACCCACCCCGCCGCTTGTTGTTGAGGAACCTACCGAGTCTGAGCCCGAAACGCCGGTCGTTGTGGTCGAGGAACCCGTCGAGCCGGATCCGGAAACACCACCAGTTGTTGTCGAGGCGCCAGCTGAGCCGGAACCCGAAGCGCCAGTTGTTGTGGACGAGCCGACCGAGCCGGAAGCTGAAACACCTGAGACTGTTGTGACCGACACCACCACGCCAGTCGTCGAAGAACCGGATGCAGGCGTTGTGCAGCCAGAGGAACCTGTAACTCTGACACCCGGCACAGAGGTCGCTGAAACCGAAACACCCGAACCCGAGATGCCGGAACCAACCCCGGTTGACGCAGGCGATTCCTGGGGTGGTGGCTTTGACGCAGCAGCCCTTCTGGCGCAGCTCGAAACCATCTTCAACGAGTGGCAGACGAAATTCGATAACTTTTATTGGAAGCAATCGGCCGACACCGCCGACACCTCCAATTCAGAAATCTTCGATTTCGTGTCTGTCAGATCCAAAGACAGGGACACAGCCACTCCGGAACCTGCGCCGGAAAACAACGCGTCTTGGGGCTTTGACTGGGTCGATGAATTCGACTTCAACTGCAATGTCGAAATCGCCTGATTTACCAACTGAAACGAGGCCGGTCATGACCGGCCTCGTTTTCTTTCATCAATAGATCTTTGGAACGTAGAGCTCGTCGGGCAGAATCCGACGCTCGTATTCCGGGTTGTACTTGCGATCTGGCAGATTGACCTTTTCCTGCGGCACATCCGTGTACGGAATTTTTGTCAGCAGATGCTCGATACAATTCAGGCGCTCACGCTTTTTGTCATTCCCTTCGACGATGTACCAAGGTGCTTCGGGGATGTTCGTGCGAAAGAACATGTCCTCTTTGGCCTTGGTGTAGGACTCCCAGCGGATACGCGACTCCAGATCCATCGGAGACAGCTTCCACTGTTTCATCGGGTCGTGAATGCGCATCAGGAATCGCAGTTGCTGCTCTTCGTCGGTGATCGAGAACCAGTATTTCAGCAGGATGATACCCGAGCGTACCAGCATCCGTTCGAATTCGGGAACGTCCTGAAAAAACTGTTCCACCTGATCTTCGCTGGCAAAGCCCATCACACGTTCAACACCCGCACGGTTATACCAGGACCGGTCAAACAGAACGATCTCACCGGCGGCCGGCAGGTGTGGCACGTAACGCTGGAAATACCACTGGCTTTGTTCCCGGCGGCTGGGTGCCGGCAGGGCGACCACACGGGCAACCCGCGGGTTCAGGCGCTGCGTGATCCGCTTGATCACGCCCCCCTTGCCGGCGCTGTCGCGGCCTTCGAATAGAATGCAGACCTTGGCTCCGGTGTGCTGAACCCAGTCCTGGACCTTGATGAGCTCGGCCTGCAACCGCAGCAAGTTTCGAAAATAGACCTTACGGTCCAGCATATCCGGATGCTGATCCTTATAAATCTTGCGGACTTCCATCGAGAGCATCGGTTCGCTGAATTCGATCTCAAAATCTTCGTCCAGCGTGTCTTCCAACTCGGCTTCCAGCCAATCTTTGGGGGCATCATTGTGTTCGTAAGCCAAGGTCTGCTCCTTATCAGTCAACGGGTTCCGACCGTACCGGGGGAGTGTAACTGCCTGATGTCATCAGAAGAATTGATGAATGTCTTGCGCCAAAATGCGGCCGCCAGCAACAAGGCGAGTGCGAAGACATAGGCAGAAGATACGGTCTTTACCCATATTTGGACCTACCTGCATCGGGATACAAGCGTCAGTATTGACGCAATGCCAGCAAGTTGGTGTTGGCGGACCTGCTTTGGCCTTGCCATTCGGCAGTGCCCGGCCGCATCAATGGCCATATCAACACATGAGAAAGCCGTGGCACATTTTGTTTCCCTTCTGCCCTTGATCTGGCCCTGGTTCATCTTGATCACCGGTATGGTCAGTGCTGTGTCGGGCAGGCGGCAGCTTAGCCTGACATTGCTGATGGTGTTTGGTGTTGCCGCGCTAGCAATGGGACTGGTCACGCCTCTGGCCGTGGGCATTGTCATAGTCGGCCTCATCGGCGCGGCGGGCCTGCACCATCTGTCCGGTGTCCCGGCCACCTTGGGGCACACTGCCCTGACACTCTGGTGCCTGGCGTTGGGTGCGCATCTGATACCCGGCTTTCACAACTTGCTGGTTCTGGACAAGGTGCATGCCGGGCCCGAAAGTTCGGCGTTTACCATGTACCTGAACCTCGACAAGCCAATGGTGCTGTTCGCGGTTCTACTGGCCTGGCCCGGAATGATTGGTAGTGCTGCGCCCATCAGGAAAACGCCTTTGTTCGTTGGCCTTGCAGCCCTGCCCGCCCTGTTTGTCCTTGGGTTGGCCACAGAAGCAATCCGGCCAGAGATCGGCCTGCCGCCATGGTGGCTGATCTTCGCGCTGTCCAACCTGTTTCTGACCAGCCTGACCGAGGAGGCCTTTTTCCGCGGGTACCTACAGTCGATCATCGCGTCAAAACTTGGCACGGCGCTTGGAATTGCTCTGGCCAGTCTGTTGTTTGGTCTGGCTCATTTTGCGGGCGGTCCGGCCCTTGTCGCTTATGCGGCAATCCTTGGGGCGGCCTGTGGTCTGGGGTATTACGCCACTGGTCGTCTTTGGGTCCCGGTTATGATGCATTTCGGCTTTAACGCCCTGCATCTGGCCCTGTTCACCTACCCAGCACCCGCCTGACTGTCACACGGGCAGGGCAGTCGTCTTGAACACGGTACGCAGCGCAAAAGAGCTTTGCATCTGTGCTACTCCGGGCAAGCGAGACAGGTATTGGCGGTGAATACGCGCAAAATCCTCGGTATTTTCGGCCACAACTTTCAGAATATAGTCGGCCGTTCCCGCCATCAGGTGGCATTCCAACACGTCCGGAATACGCGCCACTGCCTTTTCGAACGCATCCAATAGTTCTTCGGCCTGCCCCTGCAGAGTGATTTCGACAAACACGGTGGTCGGGACGTTCATCTTGCGGGCATCCAAAAGCGCCACGTAGTTGCGAATATACCCCTCGGCCTCAAGCCTCTGGACACGTCGGTGACAGGCGGACGGGGACAGATTCACCTGTTCCGACAGCTCTGCATTCGACATTCTGCCGTTTCGCTGTAGGGCCGCCAGAATCTTTCTATCAGTCGTGTCCAGGCTCATTCACGCAATTCCTTTGCAACATTTATCCATTATACTGAACAATCTCCTAAAGAAAATCCAAAACGCGGGCAGAGTTTCACAGAAATTGCGTCCCAGAATGCTCATAATTTAGGCAGTTTATGAACGGAGGAGCAAAACATGAAGATCGGTTGCCCCAAGGAAATCAAACCCCAGGAATTCCGCGTCGGCATGACGCCCAACGCAGCACAAGAAGCGGTTGCGCGTGGCCATGAGGTCATCATTGAAACCAACGCCGGCATGGGTTCCGGCTTTGACAACGATTCGTATATCGCCGCAGGCGCGCGCATCGTCGACACTGCGGAAGAGGTGTTCGCCACCGCAGACATGATCGTAAAGGTGAAAGAACCGCAGGCCGTTGAGCGCAAGATGCTGCGCGAAGGCCAGCTGCTGTTCACCTACCTGCACCTGGCGCCGGACCCAGAGCAGACCCACGACCTGATCGAATCCGGCTGTACCGCAATCGCTTATGAAACCGTGACCGACGCCAATGGCGGCCTGCCTCTGCTGGCGCCAATGTCCGAGGTTGCCGGTCGTCTGGCACCCCAGGTCGGTTCCTGGACGCTGCAGAAGGCCAATGGCGGCCGTGGCGTTCTGATGGGCGGCGTGCCTGGCGTAGGCCCGGCAAAAGTCATCGTCATCGGTGGCGGCGTCGTTGGTACGCACGCAGCCAAGATCGCTGCGGGTATGGGTGCTGATGTAACTGTACTGGACCGGTCGCTGCCGCGTCTGCGTTATCTGGATGACGTATTCGGCCGCACGTTCAAGAGCCAGTACTCGACAGCTGGTGCCACCGCTGAACTGATCCAGGATGCCGACATGGTCATCGGCGCGGTTCTGATCCCCGGTGCCGCAGCGCCCAAGCTGATCAGCCGCGAGCAGCTTTCGACCATGAAACCAGGTGCAGTTCTGGTGGACGTTGCGATCGACCAGGGCGGCTGCTTTGAAACGTCCAAAGCAACTACCCATGCCGAGCCGATCTACGAAGTAGACGGTGTGATGCACTATTGCGTTGCCAACATGCCGGGTGCCGTTGCACGCACTTCGACCATCGCACTGGGCAACGCAACGATGCCGTTCATGCTGGCACTGGCCGACAAAGGCTGGAAGCAAGCCTGCCAGGACGACCCGCATCTGCTGAACGGTCTCAACGTACATGCCGGTCAGCTGACCTACTACGCGGTCGGCAAAGCTCTGGGCATCGACGTGGTTTCCCCCAACGTGGTGATCAAGTCCTGATCTCTCCCGTCTCTGAAAGCGCCCTCTGACAAGGACGCTATACAGCGTTGGGCCAAGCGCCGCGTCTTTGACGCGGCGCGGTTGTTTTGGGCACAACGGTTTCGCAAGAAAAACGGCGCCGCGCGATCAGCGCGGCGCCGGGCCCAACCGGAGGAGGGCATGTAAATGCCCGCTCGACGGGCGGGAGGGCTTAACCCTGCTTTTGGATTTCGACCGAATGCGGATACGGAATCGATACGCCTTTCGCATCGAATGCTTCTTTCACGGCTTTGGTGATCTCGAACTTCAGATCCCAGTAATCCGCCGCGTTGCACCACAGGCGCGCAGTCAGATCGACCGAACTGTCGCCCAGATTGGTCACACGCACCCAAGGCTCGGGATCGCTGTGAATACGATCATCGGCCTTGGCGACATCCAAAATAATTTTCATCGCCTCATCAGCGCTGTCCCCGTAATCGATGCCGAACACCAGATCCACGCGACGCGTATCGTGGGCTGAATAGTTGGTGATGATTGAACCCCAGGATTGTCCATTGGGAACAATGATCTGAACGTTGTCCGGCGTCACCAGCTCAGTCGTGAACAGGTTCAGGTCCTTGACCGTGCCTGCGGTCCCGCCGATGTCCACATACTGACCCAGTTTGTATGGGCGGAACACAACCAGCATGACACCAGCCGCAAGATCACTGAGTGTCCCCTGCAGCGCCAGACCGATGGCAAGCGAGGCTGCACCCAAAATAGCAACGATGCTTGTCGCCTGAATTCCAAAGATGCCAAGCACGGCGACCAGCACCATGGCCAGTATCGCCCACTTCACCAGGCTGGCCATAAAATTCCCAAGCGTCTGGTCAATATGCGGCGTCGCATTGATCCGGCGCCGGACCATGCCGCCGATAGCACCTGCGACGATCCACCCAAGGATCAGTACGATCAGCGCCTTGACCGCGCTTACGATCAGCGGGGCAAAGGCACCCACCTGTGTTACGACCTCATCCACGCGTATCTCCTTTCGATTCACGACAAACCCGCGTCACCAGCGCGGGATTCGCGGAATAGTGAGCTATTCGCGTGCTTTGGTCTAGGTGTGAGATCCGCAGGTTTTCCCCGTTGTTCCAAAATACACAGGAGCTGACCGGGTATGCACAGCACAGATACTGGTATGCCGGCGTAACGCTGCCTAACTATTGTACTCAGGTAACAAGGAGCCCCTCATGCTGGACACCGCCTCACACCCGATTACGACCCGTTGGCCCGCGAAGTATCCGGACAGGATTCAGCTTTACTCCTTTCCCACCCCGAACGGCGTCAAAGCGTCTATCATGCTTGAGGAAACCGGCCTGCCGTATGAGCCTCATCTGGTGACCCTGTCGGATACGGACGTCAAAAGCCCCGAGTTCCTTTCGCTGAACCCGAACAACAAGATCCCAGCGATCATCGACCCAAATGGTCCGGACGGCGAGCCGCTTGGGTTGTTCGAAAGCGGAGCGATCCTGATCTACCTCGCCGAGAAAAGCGGGAAGTTCCTGGGTCAGACCAAAGCCGACAAGTATCGCGTGATCCAATGGGTGATGTTCCAGATGGGAGGCATCGGCCCGATGTTCGGACAGCTTGGCTATTTCCACAAATTCGCAGGCAGCGAAATCGAAGACCCGCGCCCGCGCGAGCGATACATCAACGAAGCCAAGCGCCTTTTGAACGTTGTGAACCAGCAGTTGGAAGGTCGGGACTGGATCGCGGGCGAGTATTCGATTGCCGATATTGCCATCGCGCCGTGGCTGCGCGGGCTGGAGTATTACGGTGCCCGTGATCTCGTTGGCTGGGATGACCATGCCAATGTTACGGCTTATCTGGACCGGTTCCTTGAACGGCCCGCCGTACAAAAAGGGCTTATCACGCCTGCGCGGGACTGATTGCGTCGGCGATCTTTTCAGCAATCATGATGGTGGGCGCGTTGGTATTGCCGCCGATCAGGGTCGGCATGACCGACGCGTCCACCACGCGCAGCCCTTCCGTTCCATGCACGCGTCCCTCGAGATCAACGACGGCCATATCATCGACGCCCATCTTGCAGGTCCCTACCGGGTGGTAAATCGTGTCGGCGCGGTTGCGAATATCCGCCTCGAGCGCCTGATCGCTGCCATCATGCGCATACAACCGTTTGGCCCGCCACGGCTTCAACGGCGGTGCTTCGAGGATCGACTCCATAATCCGCGCGCCCTGCTTCAGCAGGTCTAGATCCCGGTCATCGCTTAGATATGCCGGATCAATGCGCGGCGGTTCCCCGGCGCGGTCCGAGCTCAACCCGACGTTGCCCCGGCTGAATGGACGTAAAACGCAGACATGGCAGGAGAACCCGTGTTTCAGGTGCATCTTGCGCATGTGATCGTCGACGATACCGACGACAAAGTGCAGTTGAAGATCCGGCTTGGACACCACAGGTTCGGACTTGAAGAACGCGCCACCTTCGGCGAAGGGGGTCGAGAACAGGCCCGCTCCGGTCCGGCGCCAATCCATACCTGCCTTTGCCAAATCCCATAATCCGCCCGGTGTCAGCCCGATCACATCCTTGCGTTTGGAATGATAGCTCAGCACGTAGTCCAGATGGTCCTGAAGGTTTTGACCAACGCCCGGCAGGTCATGCAAAACCGGGATACCATGCTGTGCCAATTCCGCCTCGGGCCCGATTCCCGACAACATCAACAATTGCGGTGAACCAAAAGCACCGCTGGAAACGATCACTTCCTTGCGCGCGCGTGCTTCAACAACCTTGCCCTTTCGGCGCAGTTGCACTCCAGTGGCGCGCTTTTCCTCAAACAGGATTTTCTGCACCTCGGCCCCGGTCATTATCGTAAGGTTTGGTCGCGATTTGATACTACGCAGATAGGCCGCCGAGGCAGAACACCGCTCGCCCTTGTGAGCGCCGTCGTGGAACTGAGTGACCTGATACAGCCCCGCCCCTTCCTGATCGGGCCCGTTGAAATCTTCCGTTTTTCGTATCTGCTGCTGGCCGCAAGCCTCAACAAATGCATGCGAGATGGCGCGCGGCTCGGACTGATCCGCAACCTGCAAAGGACCTTCCGCGCCGTGAAACTCATCCGCCCCGCGTACATTGCCTTCCGCCTTGCGGAAATAGGGCAGGACACTGTTCCAGTCCCACCCATTACAGCCCAGCTCAGCCCACTCGTCGTAGTCGCTGGGATGCCCCCGCACATAGAGCATTGCATTGATCGCGGACGATCCGCCAAGCGCCTTGCCGCGTGGCTGAAACCCTTTCCGGCCGTTCAGCCCGGGTTGTGGCACCGTGTGAAAAGCCCAGTTGTTCAACTTTGGCCGTCCGGAAATCATCGCCGCCACAAGGGCCGGCGCCCGGATCACCAGGTCTTCCCCCGCGCCGCCGGCCTCAAGCAAACAAACAGTCGTGTCAGGACGTTCGCTGAGGCGTGAGGCCATGACACAACCGGCGGAACCGCCCCCCACAATGACATAGTCAAATTCCACGACTGCCTCCCCGTTACTGCCTGACGCAACGGTAGAAAGCACCCAATACTCGGGCAAGAAGAACGTAACGTGAGTTACTGCGGCAGCTTGCCTGTCAGAACATAACGCAAAACCTCAACCACCTGCGAGGGATGCTCAGCCACAGCTAGGGCAGCAGCATCAACCTCTTTTAGCGCATGCTGGTGGTCAGGACCGTGCAGAACGATCAGTGATTTTCCCAACGCCGCCGCGTATCCCGCATCAAAGGCCGCGTTCCACTGTTTGTATTTCTCACCAAACCGCACGACGACCACATCCGCCTCTGAAATCCCCTTTCGGGTACGAATCGCATTGACCATCGCGCCCTTGTGGTCGTGCCAGTACTTGTTTGGCTCTGCACCCAGAATGGCTACACCGCAATCGTCGCTGGCATCGTGATCGGTCACGGGGCTGTTGAAGGTAATGTCCAAACCCTGTGCACCGTCGATAATCTGTTCGCGCCAGTCGGTGTGGATTTCACCAGAGAGGTATACGTTCAGGCCCATAGCAAACTCCGAATTTGTTTCAGAGCATGCATAGGGCACAATGGGCGCTGGCCCAATGCGGAAAGTGCCGGTTCGGGCTTAAATCTTGCGCGCCACCAAAAACCGTCTTGCATCGCGTGCCGGGAAACTGTCGCATTCGACGATTTCGAACCCGGCCCTTTCAACGGCTGCATCCAGCTCTGCTTCGGACAGGAACCGCACAAATGGCGCCTTTCCCAGCAATTGCATAAGCGGCAAAGCCAACCGTATGGCTTGAAACCGCAGGTTTATGCCGCGTTGTGGCGGGCAGAAGGTTTTTGAGATGAACAAACCACCCGGCTTCATCACCTCATGAACAGAGGCCAGAGCCGCATTCAGGTCTTCGACCAGATGCAACACGTTGAATGCCAGCACCACATCGTAGGACCAGGAGGGAGGACGGCTTGCATCAGCCTGAACAAAGGCCACGTTTTCGATCTGTTGCTTTGCCGCGTTCTTCTGACCGACCGCCAGCATGCAGGGGGAAACATCGCTGGCGGTAATCGTGTCGGCATAGGGGGACAGGCGCAGCGCGGTCATTCCCGTGCCACATCCCAGTTCCAATACGTCGTCGGTTTTCTTGAGATAGGAAGCTGTCCGTTCGAGCGTATGCTCATAGGAATCCATATCCTTTATTGGAGTTCGGGCATATTTTTCAGCCACTCCGTCCCAGAATTTCGCGGCGGTCGTCATGAGGGGGTCTCCTTTGCAGGCAAACTACTCATGCACATACAGAATAAAAATTGCCGAAATTTGCAGATTACTTATACATATTTGTATGAAACAACTCGGCGACTTTGACTGGAATCACATCCGCGCCTTTCTGGCGACGGCCGAGACCGGGTCGTTTTCTGCAGCCGCCCGTAAATTGGGACAGACTCAACCAACACTCAGCCGGCAGATCGCTGCACTCGAGCAAGATCTGGGTGTGATGCTGTTTGAACGCATCGGGCGCACGTTAGAGATCACACAGTCCGGAATGGAATTACTGGAGCATACCCGGTTGATGGGTGATGCAGCGAACCAAATCGCACTGACTGCTTCGGGGCAGGCACAATCCATCGACGGGTTGGTCCGCATCACCGCCAGTGATGTGATGTCTGCTTATTTCCTGCCAGACCTGTTGCGCGAAGTCCGGGCGCAGGCCCCGCGCCTGAGAATTGACGTGATCGCATCGAATGACATTCAGGACCTGATGCGCCGAGAGGCAGATATCGCGATCCGTCATGTACGACCGGAACAGCCCGAACTGATCGCCAAACTGGTGCAGGAAGCCTCGGGTCATTTCTATGCCACGACCGAATATCTGAACCACGCAGGGCGCCCGAAATCCAAGCGCGCCCTATCACAGCATGAATTCATCAGCTTCGGCAATACGGATCAAATGATCGCCTATCTGAAGCCACTGGGCATTCACCTGAGCGATGAGAACTTTAGGTTGGGATCCCAGAACGGAATCGTGGCCTGGGAATACGCCAAGCAGGGTTTTGGCATCGCACCCATGTCTGAGGTTGTTGGCGATGCAACGCCCGGCGTCGAACGAGTGATTCCCGGAATGGAACCCATCAAATTTCCAATCTGGCTGACCACCCATCGCGAGTTACATACCAGCCGCCGCATCCGGTTGGTCTTTGATCTGCTGGCTGACTACCTGTCCAAATAAACGCGCCCGAAGGCGCGTTTAATAAAAGATATGCAGTGGATTTTATCCGCGCAGGACGCCGCCGGTTGCCTTGGTGACCTTGGCGATGATCTTCTCGGCCACCGCTTCGATGTCTTTTTCCTTCAGCGTCTGGTCCGTGGGCTGCAAACGCACGGTGATTGCCAAGGATTTCTTGCCCTCACCCAGGCTGCCGCCGATGAACTCGTCAAAGACGCGGACGTCTTCGATCAGCGCCTTGTCGGCACCGGCCGCGGCATTGACCAGCGTCAGCGCCTCGACGCCTTCGTCGACAACAAAGGCAAAGTCACGCTCGACCGCTTGCAGGTCTCGCAGTTCCAACGCGGCGCGAGTCGCGCCCGATTTACGCGGCAGAGGCACCTCGTCCGGCCAGATGGTGAAGGCCATTGCCGGGCCTTTTATGTCCATCGCCTGCAGGATGCGCGGGTGCAGTTCGCCGAACACGCCCAGAACCTTTTTCGGGCCCAGACAGATCTTGCCGTGACGGCCCGGATGCCACCAGGCATCGCCGTCGCGCAGGATCTGAACCTTCGCGGGCGCACCAATGGCGGCCAGAACAGCCTCGGCATCCGCCTTTGCGTCGAACACGTCAACCGGGCGCGAGGCTCCGTGCACATCTTTGGGGCCATTGCGGCCAACCAGAAGACCGGTGATCTGGGTCTTCTGGTCGCCGGGCTCACCATCATGGAATACGGGGCCGACTTCGAACAGAGCGACATCCGCGTAGCCACGCGCCTGATTTCGGGCCGCGGCCTGCAGCAGACCGGGCAACAGATCGGGACGCATATGGCTCATCTCCGACGAGATCGGGTTTTCTAGCTGGGTCGCTTCATCGCCGCCACCGAACAGAGCTGCCGAGGCCTGATCAATGAAGGTGTAGGAAACGCACTCATTGTACCCCAGCGCCGCACAGGTGCGACGTGCCATCGACTGCCGGCGCTGCGTCGGGGTCATCACCGGCTTGGGGATGCCATCGGTCACACGCGGCAGCGGTTTGCCCTGCAGTTTGGTCAGGGATGCAATCCGCGCGACCTCTTCCACCAGATCAGCCTCGCCCATAATGTCGGGACGCCAGCTTGGGACGTGGGCCATCTCTCCTTCCAGACGGAAGCCCAGACGGGTCAAAGTCTGGCGCTGTTCAGCCTCGGGAATGTCCATGCCGACCAGCGACTGCACACGCTCGGCGTCCAGCTTGTAGGCCCGCGCGTGGTTGGGTGCTTTGCCGGCCTCAACGACCTTGGACGCTTCACCGCCGCAGATATCCAGAATCATCTGTGTCGCGTGTTCCAACCCCTCCAGCGTGTATTCAGGGTCCACGCCGCGCTCGAAGCGATAGCGGGCATCCGAGTTAATCTTCAGCGCGCGGCCCGTCAGAGCGATTTGAACGTGATCCCAGAACGCGCTTTCAAGAAACACGTTAACGGTCTCTTCGGTACAGCCAGTTTCCTCACCGCCCATGATACCAGCGATGGATTCGGGACCTTTGTCATCCGAAATCACCATCATACCGGGCTGCAGGGTGTATTCCTTCTCATCCAGCGCGACCAGCGTCTCACCACCCTTGGCGCGATGCACCCGCAGGTTACCCTGAACCTTGTCTGCATCAAACACATGCAGCGGACGGTTCTGGTCGAAGGTCATGTAGTTGGTGATATCGACCAGAGCCGAGATCGGACGCAGACCAATTGCCTTCAACTGATCCTGCAACCATTGCGGGCTGGGGCCGTTTTTGACGCCTGTTATCAGGCGTCCGGTGAAATGAGGCGCGCCGTCCAGCGTATCCTCGTCGATCGTTACCTTGATCGGGCTTTCGAAATCCCCTGGCACCGGCACATAATCACGTTCTTTCAACGTACCGACGCCGCGCGCAGCCAGATCGCGCGCAATACCCGCGACTCCCAATGCATCGGGGCGGTTCGGCGTGATCGCGATCTCGATCATCGGATCGACCTTGGCTGGTGCGTTCTCGGCCAACCATTCAACAAAGCTGTCACCAACTTCGCCCGATGGCAGCTCGATAATGCCGTCATGTTCGTCCGACAGTTCCAGCTCGCGCTCGGAAGCCATCATTCCATAGCTTTCGACGCCCCGGATCTTGCCGACGCTGATGGTCAGGTCCAGACCGGGGATATACATGCCAGGTTTGCAGACGACGACGGTAATGCCCTCACGCGCGTTCGGCGCGCCGCAGATGATCTGCAAATCACCCTCATCGGTCGCAACCGTGCACACGCGCAGCTTATCGGCGTCGGGATGTTTCTCGGCATGCTTCACATAGCCCAGCGCAAAGCCCGCCAGCCGGTCCGCAGGGTTCACGATCTCTTCGACTTCAAGTCCAAGATCGGTCAACGCCTCAGCAATCTCATCAACCGACGCATCGGTGTCGAGGTGGTCTTTCAGCCAGGAAAGAGTGAATTTCATCGGTCGCTATCCGCCAGAATTTTCGGGTCGGATCGCGTGTAGCGGATATTCCCCGCAGGTGGAAGGGCCGCTTAGCCGCCAGACACGAAATGCAGCCAATTGGCCAACTCACGGCTGCGCTGGGGCAACACAAGGGCCTCGGGATGGGTTCCCAGGCGCGCGGCAGAAGAAACATCCGCCTCGGCTTGCTCAAGGTCTTCGGCGAGATTTGCGTGATGGGCGAAAATACCTCTGCCGCGGACATAGATGCCGATATCCGCAAGGCTTAGTTCCGGGTGATATTGCGTGCCCCAGAATCTCAGATCGCCCTTTTCGTACACGGCGGCCTGCACCGGGGAATGGTCATTACCCGCCAACAGCGTTGCGCCTTCGGGCAGCCCCTGGACCTCATCCCGGTGGATGCACGGAACGCCAAACCCAGACCTACGCCCCGCCATCATCGGGTGCTCACCGCCCTCGCGGGTCAGAGCGTTGTTCTGTGCCATACCGACCTCCATGCCAACCGGCGAAGCGCCGACAGAACCGCCCAGCACAAGCATGGCAAGCTGCAGCCCGTTGCACGATCCCCATACCGGTGTGCCTGAGGCCAGCACGACCTCGGCCGCTGCGCGTTGGGGGGCCGCCTCGGGCGCGTCCACAGACCAACTGACGCCTGACCCGGTCAGTACGATGCCATCGACGCCACGCAGTTCCTCGGGGCGCAATGCGGCGGCATAGGGATTTATCAGATGAATTCGGACATCAGCAGCCAAGGCCGCAAAGGTGCGAATGAACCCGCTCGCGCCTGCATGGCCTTTGGCAACCATGTCTGGTGTATTGCCTTCTACGATCAGAATTGTGGTCATGACATCCCCGTTTTCGCTTGGATAAACGGGCGGCATTCACCGCAGCAAACCTGTTCGCGACAGGGCCATGTCGTATTCCGGGCTCAGGGGTAAGTCGGTTCGCGCCCCAACAGCTCATCCAGTTGCCGCCCGACCCAGCCGTGGGGGATAAAATGCCCGCCGGGATGCGTATCCAGCGCGACCTGGCCTTGAGCGCAATCGGTCCACTCCACCCGGCTGAGCGTCAGGATCGGTACCACGCTCCAGTCCCCACGCGGCATGGCTGTGCCACAGCCGAATTTCTGCCGCCACAGCGCCACCGGATAGGTCGTGTCGCCGCCCGGCCCAAACGGGAAGTCCATCACAGTATCGCTGGTTCCGTGCACATGGCGCACCTCTGCCGGGGCCTGAGGGCAATCCTCGGTCTGCCGGATGCTGCCTGCGATGCCCAGCAAAGCCGCCGTATCATTGCCCGACTGGCAGACATAGCGCCACGCCATCGCGCCGCCGTAGGAGTAGCCCGAGACATAGATGCGGTCCGGGTCAATCGGATAGCGCTTGGCGACGTCCTCCAACACCCGGTCGGCAAAGGGCACGTCGCCGGTGTCCGAGGTCCAGAAATCCCAGCTTTTGCCCAACCCGTTCGGGGCCACCAACAACACACCGCGCAGCTTGGTCGCGCCTGCGATCCGTTCATGGTTCACCACCACGGTCCCCTGCCGCGCCCAGCCGTGGAAATGCATCAGCACCGGCAACGGCGTTTCACCGTCCCACCCGTCCGGCTCCAGCACATGGTACGAGCGGTCGCCGACCAGACAGGCGGTATCCCCATGGCAGTCGTCATCCCACGGCCCCATGGCATAGGCAACGGAGGCGGTCATCAGAAAGAGGCTTAGCAGTCGATAAATCATGCGACCGAACCTAACCGCCTTGAGGCCCAAGTCACGTCACAACCCCGTGGGGCGATGCAACACGCCGCGCTATCGCCAGACCGCAGGATTGTGAATCACTCAGCCAACCTATTTGCAGAGATCATCTTGCATGGAACAGATTAATTCATCTGTTGAAGCAGTCAGCTTTTCAATAAAATAGCTATCAGCGTTTCTATGTTCTTCGGTTTTGTTTAACCATTGCTGTGGAGTCAGCGATAGAACATGAGATCCATACTCTACATAAACTGCCCTTACATTAAATGCTTTTACATAAACGTCCTCTGGGGCCAACAACCGAAGCTCTTCACCGTAACGCTTTAAGTCAGAAGTCTGCCTTGATATGTTAGAAGATGTCGGCCCAGCGGAAACTTCGTTCCAAAGCAAACCGCATTGGTGTAAATACTCGGCGTATACCTTTCGCCTTTCATCCCTGCGAATTTCCTTTCTCTCGTCCTCTGACTTTCGAAAATAAATGTATATGGCCCCTGCCAATGCTATAATAGGCCCAAGATCCGTTATCCTATCACCAATCCACGCTAGAAAACTCGGCACCCAATAGAATTCGTGTGCCAAATTTTCTAGCGCAGTAGCGTTTCCCTTCACCGCGACAAGCCACCATGCAGGTTCGGCATATCCAGCGCGGCAAACCCATAGTGGCGTAGCCAACGCAAGTCTGAATCAAAGAACGCACGCAGATCGGGGATGCCATATTTCAGCATCGCCAGACGGTCAATGCCGATGCCAAAGGCAAAACCCTGATAGACCTCGGGGTCGATACCACCGGCGGCGATGACCTTGGGATGGACCATGCCCGAGCCCAGAATCTCCATCCAGTCGTCGCCCTCGCCGATTTTCAGCTGGCCGTTATCCCAGGAACAACGGATATCAACCTCGGCCGATGGTTCGGTGAAGGGGAAGTGCGAGGCGCGGAAGCGCAGTTCGACGTCGTCGACCTCGAAGAAGGCCTTCACGAACTCTTCCAGAACCCATTTCAGGTTCGCCATCGAGATATCTTTGTCTAGGGCCAGCCCCTCGACCTGATGGAACATCGGCGTGTGGGTCTGGTCATAGTCGGCGCGATACACACCACCCGGACAGATGACGCGGATCGGCGCGCCCTGTTTCTCCATCGAACGGATCTGGACCGGCGACGTATGGGTGCGCAGCACATGCGGCGGGCGATTATCGCCCTCGGCGCGGTGCATGTAGAACGTGTCCATCTCGGCCCGTGCAGGGTGGTGGCCGGGGATGTTCAGGGCGTCAAAGTTGTGCCAGTCAGTTTCGATCCGCGGCCCTTCAGCCACCGAGAAGCCCAGTTCGGCAAAGATCGCGGTCAGTTCCTCGGTCGCCTGGCTGACCGGGTGGATCGAACCCTGACGGCGCGCGCGGGTCGGCAGGGTGACGTCCAGCCATTCGGTGCGCAGACGCTCATCCAGTGCGGCGTCGGCCAGCGCGGATTTCTTGGCGGACAGGGCCGAGTTGATCTCATCCTTCAGGGCGTTCAGCGCGGGGCCTGCGATCTGGCGCTCCTCGGGTGTCATCTTGCCCAGCTCGCGCATCTTCAGCGCGACCTCGCCTTTTTTCCCGACGGCCGCAACACGGATCGCTTCGAGCGCGTTTTCGTCGCCTGCATCGGCGATCTGACCCAGATATTTTGCCTTAAGATCGTCCATGACGGTTCCCTGAATGCTGTTGAGGCTCTGCTATCACAGCAGTCCGCGAAAGCAAGAGGGGCGGATCAGATCGCCTGCAGCATTGCCGCTTGCGGGCCGCACCTGACAGGGCGAATGGTCTGACCGTAGGTCTGCGGCTGCTTTTGAAGTTCCGGGAACAGCGCAAACAGCTCTTGCGCGACTTCTCGTTCGAGGCTCGAAAGAGCCTGTGCGCCCGGGAAAAAGCTTTCCGAGATCAGGCCGGACGTCGACACAAGCTGGTGCCGGTCAAAGAACAGGTGGACATAGCGGATGATGTCACAGGGCACCGACGTAATCGTGGTTCCATTGACCAGCGATTTGGCGGCGACAAGCACTTCATCTTCTCCGAACAGCAGCTGTGCCTGCCAACCTGTCATCAACAGACGGTGCTGGGGCGACACGAAGATATCCTTCTCAGCCCCCAGCGCCCCGGCGCGTATGCGAACGGGCGCAAAACGGCCCCGTCCTGCTACGGTTCGCCCGCCAACCCAACAGATAGGACAGGCGCCATCGTCCTGCGTCAGAACCAGATCGCCCGGCTTCAGCGTCTCAACCCTGCGCGGCCCATCCGACGTGTCCACCAACGTCCCGGCCGCGAAACACGGCGCGCCAGTGTCACGAGGTGAGAGCGGTGCATGAACCAGAGTGTCCGGGTTCGGCTGGTTAAACTGCAACGTCGTCGTGGTTTGGTTCGGCCCGACCAGAACCGGCAGGTTTTCCGACACGGCCCCCGCCGCCAGCCCGTTTTGCGCTACGATGTTCTGGGTTCCGCCCCCGATATCGTAGAAATCTATGACTTCGCTCGTTGCCGTGTTGGTCAGCGCATAAGCTTCGTAGTTGTTCGACCCGCCGCCATTGGGGTCCGTCAGCAGGATCGGAAAAAAATCCGCTGAAATGATAAAGATCTGCTCGTTGTTATCCGGATCAAACGATACGTCGACCAACGGGTGGTCCAGCGGGATCTCGATGCCGACCTGACCGTTCGCCTGATAGAAGGAGACCGTGAAGTCCGCCGGATCCTCATCGGATCTCAGCGCGACCTCGAGAAACTCCGATATACCACTTTGCGCGGCGTAGGCATTGGAATAGTGCAGTTCGCTGATACGGGCCATCGGTCATCACGCTCAGGAGTAGTTCGCAGAGAATAACCGAGTACCCCAGTCGGATGACAAGGGCACTTCGAAACATTTGGCTAATGCTCTCCTAATGGCAACACGCCTCTGCGCGGGCTTAGTAGCTGAACTCGGGGTAAATCCGGGTCAGGTCGCCATTCCAGTCGCCGTGGTAGTGGTCCAGCAGCTCATCCGCCGGAACCTTGCCGGATTCGAGACTGTCTTTCAGCGCATTCAGGAAGTGCGTTTCGTCCGGCACCAACCCGCCAGCGCCCGGACGCGCGCGTGCCTTCAGTCCGGCATCGGCGATCGACACGACCTCGCGCGCCAGTTCGTGCATGCTGATGTCGCCGACCTTGGCCTGCAATCCGTCCTTGGCGGCTTCGACCCGCAGTGCCTCGCGCGTCTCGTCATCCCAGCCCTTAACCAGATCCCACGCTGAATCCAGCGCGCCCTGATCATATGTCAGACCAACCCAGAACGCAGGCAAGGCACACAGGCGGCGCCACGGACCACCATCGGCCCCGCGCATTTCCATGAACTTCTTGATCCGTGCCTCGGGGAACGCGGTAGTCAGATGATCGGCCCAATCGGAAAGAGTCGGCGTTTCGCCTGGAAGAGCGGGCAGTTTGCCTTCCAGAAAATCACGGAAGGACTGGCCCAAGGCGTCGATGTATTTACCGTCGCGATAGACAAAATACATCGGCACATCCAAAGCGTATTCGACCCAGCGTTCAAAACCGAACCCGTCCTCGAACACAAAGGGCAGCATGCCTGTGCGCGCATCATCCAGATGCCGCCAGATATAGCTGCGCCAGCTTTTCTGACCGTTGGGCTTGCCCTCGAAAAACGGCGAGTTGGCGAACAGGGCGGTTGCCACCGGTTGCAGAGCCAGCGCGACGCGCAGTTTCTGCACCATGTCGGCCTCAGAACCGAAGTCGATGTTAACCTGCACAGTGCAAGTTCGGCGCATCATCGACCGGCCCATGGTGCCGACCTTTTCCATGTAATCGTTCATCAACCGGTAACGCCCCTTGGGCATCAGCGGCATTTCGTCATGCGTCCAGATCGGCGCGGCCCCGAGGCCAATGAAACCAACACCGATCTTGTCCGCGATATCCTTCACGTCGCGCAGATGCGCGTTCACCTCGTCGCAGGTTTCGTGAATGGTCTCCAGCGGCGCTCCCGACAGTTCCAACTGTCCGCCGGGTTCCAGCGAGACATTGGCCCCGTCTTTTTCCAGACCGATCAGCTTGCCGGCCTCTTCCACCGGGGCCCATCCGTGCAGATCGCGCAGCCCCTGCAGCACCGCAAGAATCGACCGCTCGCCCTCATACGGCAGCGGCTTCAGCGTGTCTTTGCAATAGCCGAACTTCTCGTGCTCGGTTCCGATGCGCCAATCCTGCCTGGGCTTGCAGCCCGATTCCAGATATTCGGCCAATTGCTCATGGCGTTCGATCGGCCCGCCGCCGGACTGAGGGATGGACATGAGACCCGTGCTCCGATCCTGATGTGTCTTTCGTTCGGTCTTTCGTGGTCTTAAACCGCGCCAGTGTCAATGCAGCCGCAGGTGGGCTGGACGCGAAGGGGTGCGTTCCCAGATAACCACCGGATGCGTCGCGCCACCGTTCAGTTCCGACAACATTTGTTCGGTTTTCAGCCCCGGAAGGGCTGAGAACACATCGAACAGAGCCTCAGCCCCCTCGGCATTCACAGGAATGTGAAGCGTCGGCTGCCCCGGCTGATCCAAAACCCAATGCGCCGGAGACGATGTCGGGTCCAACGCAAGGCGTTCGATTTCCCCTGTAGCAACGATTCCGCCGTCGAGCGGACCGAGATAGGTGATCTGGCCTTCGTCGATCGTCACCAGACCCGGTCCTCCTGCGCCAGTTCGGAACCGAGCGCGTTGCACGCCGACCACTGTCAACGCAGCCGAAACGGCGATCAGAACCCAACCCAACCAGCCCAGCAACCCGCCGGGTCCGCTGATCCAGCTGAGGCCGACCAACAGAACGACGCCAGCGATCAGAACTTCGCGCCAGCGCCACAGGGCCAGTTTGGCTTCGGGTCGGATGAAACTCATGCCGTGTCCTCGGGGTTTTTGAACAAAATCAGGGAATAGTGGCCGGCTGGCCGAAACCCAATTGCTATATAGGCACGTGCAGCGGCATCGCTAGCGGCAAACAGAACAGCGCGGGCCGCGCCATTTCTATGAGCTTCTAGTAGATGCAGCGCCACTGCCAGTCGTGCGTATCCGCTGCCGCGCAAGTCCGGCGGGGTATACACACCTCCGATCTGGACGACCTCGGGCAAGCGAGCGTTGAACCCGGTCATGGCAACCGGCTGCCCATCCATCAACAAGGCCCGGTGCGAGTCACGTTCAATATAGGCGGCGATGTCTTTCTTTGCCTGCCCGTGCGCGCGCGCAGCGTCGAAGTCCATCGCTTCGATCAGATAACTCTGCCGCCAGCCTTCGGTGATGTCCCGGTCCAGATCGCCAAGTGGCACAAGGTCAGCCCCGGCCGCGTCGGGCGTCACGATCTGATCCAAATCCAAAGTGAACCCCGGCTCGTCACTGTTCAGCGTTGCGGGCCTGTCTTCCCAACCGGCAAGCCGCATGATCCGGCGGGCCTGCGTGGCCTCGGCCGCCAGACCGAACAGCTTGCGCCCCCGGATCAGGCGAATCGCCGCGTCCAGTTCTTCGTCCGAACATTCAGGGCATTGCGGCAGGACCATGCCTTCATTCGTAATCCCAAAAACGGCGCGCGGGCCATCGCCCAACGTCCACATGTGTACGGCGCGCTGATCTGAGCCACGCAATCCGAAATCTCGCAGGTTAGCCAAAGGGAACATCGACGTCTGGATATGTTCGAACAGGAACCTGTCGATCCGTGGAACATCCTCTTCCTGCGCCAACTTCCAAGTCATGACCTATTCCCCGGTTTGTGTTGGGCCGTGACCCTTCCTGGTGAGAGACCAGGCAGGCTCATGCCAGCGCTTCAAACGAAAACGATATTGCGTAGCGGACAAGCAAAAGGTTGGGCACTGCTCTGGCCGCAGAAATCGTTCGTTGGTCAAAATCATGCGCAACGATCACACCTCTTATAGGTTGCTCCTCTCCCTCATCGATCAGATCACCCATGTATCCAAGGGCTTGCGCAACAACTCGTGCGTCGGTCTTCCCCGCCTTGAGTTCGACCACGACCAGCCCGCCCTTCACGTCCCGGCACAAAATGTCGATGAAGCCAGACGCTACCGCTCGTTCTGCACCGTCGTCGATGATCGTCAAATCGCTGTCCAACAGGCTGATTTCACGCCGAAGGGCCGCCTGCATGTCGCGTTCCAACGCAAATCTTTGCTTTTCGGCAACCATCGAGTCCGTCTGCGCCAGCGCTTCAGAAGGTATCGGTTCGGCCTCGACTTCGCCTGCTTCCCGGCGGAATCTCACATAGCGTTGAACGGCGTTTTTGTAAGACTGCAAGCCATTGCGCAAACTTCCATTGATCGGAATACGCGAAGGGTTCGCGGCCCCTTGCCGTTCATCGGCTGTTGAATAGGTCAAATCGGTTATGATTTCAGTCAGTTTTCCGGAGTTCAGCGCCTCATCCAGTGATCCATAATGATCTTCGACCTTCTGAACTCTATGCATTTGCGCTTGGCAGGTATTCTCGGCATAGCCCGCCGAAACGAGCCAATCGCGGTAGTTATCGAGCATTTTCTCTCCTAGTTCCAATCCCCAAGCGCCTGCTGCCACATGGCCAGCGCCGCAACGGCAGCCGTGTCGGCGCGCAGGATGCGCGGGCCAAGGCTGACTACATGAGCATAGGGCAACGCGGTAAGTCGTGCGCGTTCGCGGTCGGAAAAGCCGCCCTCGGGTCCGATCAGAATGGCCCAGGGCTGACCTTTTTCATTGGCCGCCAGCCGCAAAGCTGATCCGACCTCGGCCTCATTGCAGAACATCAGTTGGCGCCCGTCGGGCCAGTTATCCAGCACGCGGTCCAACCGCTGCAGGTCTGCGACCTCAGGCACATAGGTACCGCCGCATTGCTCGGCCGCCTCAACCGCATGAGCTTGCAGGCGGTCCTGACGGATGCGTTCGGAATTGGTGAATTCGGTCTGCACGGGCATGATCCGCGCCGCACCCATTTCTGCCGCTTTTTCAACGATAAAGTCGGTGCGCGCCTTCTTGATCGGAGCGAACAGGAACCACAGGTCAGGTGGCAGTTGCAACGGTTTGGCCTGTTCCACGCAGGTTAGAATACCGCCGCGTTTGCCGGCCTCGGCAACCTCGGTCAACCATTCCCCGTCCTGCCCGTTGAACAGGGCAACCTGCCCGCCAACCCCCAGACGCATGACGCCGAACAGGTAATGCGCCTGCTCACGCGTCAAATGAACCGATTGCCCCTGACCCAGAGGGTGCTCTACATACAGTCTGATCTTTGCACTCATGAGACCTTACATATGCAAGGCAATGCTCCAACACCAGACGGTCAGGTTGCCGACGCTGTCAGCGGCAACTGGGTCGACATCCATGCCCCTGCGTTCGCCCGCCCCTACCTGCGCCTCAGCCGCGCGGATCGGCCAATTGGCACGTGGTTGCTGTTGATCCCGTGCTGGTGGGGACTGGCGCTGGCAATCCTCAGCGACGGAAACCCAAGATGGGAGGATCTGTGGATCGCAATCGGCTGCGCGATCGGAGCTTTCCTGATGCGCGGCGCAGGTTGTACCTGGAACGATATCACTGACCGGGAATTCGACGGTCAGGTCGAGCGCACCCGATCTCGCCCAATCCCGTCCGGACAAGTCAGCGTACGTCAGGCCGTGATTTGGATGGGGTTGCAATGCCTGCTGGCGTTGGCGATTCTGCTGACCTTCAATCAGGCCGCTATTGCAATGGGTGTGCTGTCACTCTTGCCGGTCACGATCTATCCCTTTGCCAAGCGGTTCACCTGGTGGCCTCAGGTGTTTCTGGGACTAGCATTCAACTGGGGCATCCTGCTGGCTTGGGCTGCCCACACGGGAACCGTGGGTGCGCCTGCAATCATTCTGTATTTGGCGGGTATCGCGTGGACGCTGTTCTACGACACAATCTACGCCCACCAGGATGCCGAAGATGACGAACTTATCGGGATCAAATCCACAGCCCGCCTGTTTGGCACCAACACCGCGCAATGGCTGAAGTATTTTCTTGTGGCAACAGTCGCGCTGATGGGGCTGGCCGTTATCGACGCGGCAACCACGCAGGCTTCGGTCATCGCACTGGTCGTGGCGCTTGGCGGCCCTTGGGCAATGGGTTGGCACATGGCATGGCAGTTGCGCGGTCTGGATATCGAGGACAACGCCAAACTGCTGCAATTGTTCCGCGCCAACCGCGATACCGGCCTCATTCCGCTGATCTTCCTTTGCGTCGCCCTGTTGCTCTGATTGCACCTCGGCTTGGGCCTCTGTAAGAGTTCTGCACACTCACCCGAGGAGTCGATTGACCGCACATGCGTCTGCCTTATTTCTTCGTCGTTGCCCTTGTATTTCTCGTGTCGGCCGGGTTGTCCCTGCTTGCGGCCAGCTTTGCTGTGACAAAGGTCGAAGAAGCATCCGAATTTGCCGTCCGTCGTGCACTGGATCTGAAAGGCCACGACTGGGCCGAGGTACAGTCAGACGGTCTGCGCGTGGTTCTGACCGGCACCGCCACAGATGAGGCCATGCGTTTCAACGCGCTGACGGCGGCAGGCACTGAGGTCGATACGTCTCGCGTTATCGACGAAATGGAGGTTGCCCCGACAACACAGCTGGCAGCCCCGCGCTTTTCGGCTGAAATCCTGCGCAATGACAGTGGAATTTCAGTTATCGGTCTGATTCCGGTCAGCGAAGACCGCGAGGTGTTGACGGATCGGCTGCGCGATTTGGATGGCGGACCAGTATCTGACCTGATGGAAACCGCCGACTATCCCAAGCCCAAAGGGTGGGATGATGCCATATCCTATGCGGTCGAGGCGCTGTCCCGACTGCCACGAGCCAAGATTTCCGCCAGCCCCGGCCTAGTGAAGATCACGGCAATTGCAGACAGCCAGCAGGAAAAGGAACGGTTGGAGCAGGAACTGACCCGCACCGCGCCGCCCAGCCTGCGCATCGGCCTTTCAATCTCGGCACCGCGCCCCGTCATTACTCCGTTCACCCTGCGCTATCTGATCGACGAAAATGGTGGGCAATTCGATGCCTGCTCGGCCCAGGACGAAAAAGCCCGCGATAAGATCATCGCTGCTGCGCAAAATGCGGGTCTGACCGGCCCCTATTCCTGCACCATCGGTCTGGGTGAGCCGTCGCCCCGCTGGCCTGACGCCGCCGCGCTGAGCATTCGGGCGCTGTCAGAGATCGGCCAGGGAACAGTCACCATTTCCGATGCGGACATAACCCTGGTTGCGGCTGAAGGCACCGACACCATGGTGTTCGACAGAACGGTCGGGGAATTGGAAAACGCGCTGCCCGAGGTGTTTGTCCTGCATGCTGTTCTTCCGGAACCTGAGACAGAAAAGCAATCTGGCCCGCCGGAATTCTCAGCCACACGCAGTCCGGAAGGTCTGGTGCAGATGCGCGGCCGGCTTAGCGACGAAACAACGCGCGATATGGTCGACAGCTATGCCCGCGCCGCTTTTGGATTCGAGCATGTGCATACCGCAACCCGCATCGCCCCGGACCTGCCCGCCGATTGGCCTATCCGCGTCCTGAGCGGGCTGGAAGCTTTGTCCCAATTGCATAACGGGGCGTTGACCGTAACTCCGGACGAGGTGGTTCTGACCGGTGTCAGCCACGACCCAAAAACCCGAGCCTATGTTGCGGGCTTCCTGTCGGAAAAACTCGGCGAGGCACAGGACTATACCCTGTCGATCACCTATCAGGAGCCACCCGAGCCAGCAGACAAGCTGCCTGATCCCGAGGTTTGTGAGGAACGCATCGCCGAAGTTCAGGCGCGCACCAAGATTGCCTTTGAACCGGGATCATCCACCGTTGCCGCGGATTCACGCGATACAGTAAACCAGATAGCTGATATCCTGCGCGAATGCGGCCCTATCCGGCTGGAAATTCAGGGCCATACCGACAGTCAGGGCCGTGAAGAGATGAACCAGCAGCTCAGCCAGTCACGGGCGCAGTCCGTCCTGAACGAACTGCGCGGACGGCGTGTGCCAACAGCCAGCTACACCGCCGTCGGCTATGGTGAGACCCAGCCAATTGCCGACAATGGTACCGAAAAAGGCCGCGAGGAAAACCGACGCATCGAATTCCGCCTGATCCGGCCCGAACCCGTCGCAAATTCCCAGACAACTCTGGAAGCGATGGAAGAAGAATCAGAGACGTCACAAGACGCAGAGCCAGACGCCGAAGCATCGGACGCGGACTCAGGGGACCAGTAAGTTGAACAGAATCGAATTCATCATCGCCACCGCCATCATCCTGTTTGCAGCTTTCTGCATGGGGTGGTTTGCCAACTGGCTTGCACATCGCCTGTCACGCGTTCGCCAAAGCGACGTGGCCGATCTGGACCGCATGAGCCAGGAGCTGCACGAGGCCGAGGAAACCCGCGATCAGGCGATCACTTACCTGCAGCAGCGCGAGGCGGAGCTGACCAACCAGCTGACCCAGACCGAAGCGGAACTGGCTGCAGCAATGGATGGCCTGCGCGCAGCACGGCAAGAGGCCGAAGAACTGCGCGGCCGCATTAACAACGCTGATTGATCCTAACCGCCTTAGGCGGCCAAAGGTCAGCTTGGACGGATTAAGTCGTCGGCACAAATCGGCCGATCGAAGGCGAGTGTCTTCAACCTCAACAACAAATTCAATAGTATGAATTGGTGGGTTTTGCCTGCGCGCATCACTGTCCACTACCCTGAAAATTGGAGTG
Source organism: Ruegeria sp. BF12 (assembly GCF_056538705.1). Taxonomy (NCBI): domain Bacteria; kingdom Pseudomonadati; phylum Pseudomonadota; class Alphaproteobacteria; order Rhodobacterales; family Roseobacteraceae; genus Ruegeria; species Ruegeria sp. BF12. Next base: position 236,087 of record NZ_JBQFTP010000006.1, read on the forward strand.
TACTATGAATTTCAAGTCATCATTAACTACTGCTGCAACTCTAAGCATCTTCACCGCTGCCACCGCTTGGGCGTCAAGTGACGTGATCCCGTCCGAGAATGACACCTTCACCAACTGGGGTGAAGAATCCGGCTGGACCATCTTTGTGGATGACACCCGCGGGTCCTGCCTGATCGAGCGTATGGACGAAAACCAGAACGTCGTTCAGATGGGCCTGACCAAAGACCACGAGATGGGTTATCTCGGCGTATTCACCAAGAATGACATTGGCCTGAAGGGTAAGAAGGAAAAGATATTCCTGTCACTTGACGGCAATGTTTACGAAGCAGAAGCCCACAAGAAGACCAAACATCTCGCCGAGGGATATACCGGAGGATACATCCTCGCGAACAACGCTCAGTTTGTGGACGACGTCATGAACAAATACGAAATGACCGTGTTTCCGGAAAAAGAGTTTGCATTCACCGTTAGCCTTGATGGCACCAAAAAGGCCATCGAAGCAGCGCGACAGTGCAATACCGAGCAAAGCGCCTAACCTGATTTGAACAACCCCGGCACCTGTTGACCCGGTGCCGGGCAACGCACTTACCACCGGGTCAGTGCGTCTTCGTCCTCATCCTTGGCATCGACCCATTCCGCGCCGGAAGACGTGATTTCCTTTTTCCAGAACGGGGCGCGGGATTTCAGATAATCCATCAGATACTCGGCCGCCTCGAACGCGTCCTTGCGGTGCCGCGCAGCCGTGGCCACCATCATGATCCGATCACCGGGGGCCAGACGCCCGTGCCGGTGGATCACCAGTACGTCGCCCAATGACCAGCGCTGCTGCGCCTCTTCAGCGATTTTGGTCAGGGCGCGTTCGGTCATACCGGGATAATGTTCGATCTCCATCACATCCAGATCGCCAGACGCCAGATCACGTACGATGCCGGTGAAGGTCACGATGGCACCATTGGCGTCGTCTCCAGCGGCAAAGGCATTGGCCTCCGCACCCAGATCAAACTCTTCCTCCTGAACCGCGATACGCATGGTCTCAGCCGCCGGTCATCGGCGGGAAAAAGGCCACTTCGCGCACGCCCGTAAGCGATGCATCGAAATCCGACAGTTCCTGATCCAGCGCAACACGCAACGCAGACAGGTCAGCGAAAGCCGCAGCGTAACGGTCTTCGCGTGCGCTCAGCTCGGCCACCAGATCGGACACGGTTGCGGCCTCTGTCTCGATCCGCTCTTTCGGCAGGCCGATCCGTTCGCGCACCCATGCAAAATACAGCACATCCATCCCTTAGCTCTCCTTCAGATGGGGCATGGCTTTACGTAGGTAGTCATAGCCGGTGATCAATGTCAGAGCCGCAGCAATCCACAGCAACCACAGCCCTATCCGTCCAGCCCAGAACATCCCCTCGAGGTGCCAGCGCATGTGATTCAGGTCTTCCAACTGTCCGGTCAAAACCAAATCCATCGTAGCGGCATCCATGCCGAACGTCGCCATCACGAAATAGTGCTCGAAAATCCCCTGCGAAAACAGAATGGCAATCGCCACCATCTGCGCGGTCGTTTTCCATTTCGCCAGTTTGGTTACTTTCAGCGTTCCGGCCGTATCGCCCAGATATTCGCGTAGGCCCGAGACGAAAACCTCTCGAAACAGGATTACCGTTGCAGGCAGCACCAGCCAGGGTGTCCAGTGTTCGGTCGAATAACCGACAAGGATCATCAGCGCGATCACGACCATCGCTTTGTCGGCAATCGGGTCCAGCATCGCGCCCATCTTGGTTTCCTGCTTCCATGCACGCGCTAGGTATCCATCGAACCAGTCGGTTATGGCGGCCGACAGGAACAGGATCAACGCAAACCAATCCGCGTAGGGTCTGGTGAAATACAAAAACATTACGGCCAGACCGGGTGCGGCCAGCAAGCGCAGGACAGTCAGGATATTTGGCAGGTTCCACTTCATGCAGCGGACCCTACATTGCTGGTCCGGGACAGAAAAGACAGGGCGGAAAAAAACTGCACCGATCACAGAGGCTTGGTCAAAGCGCCGCAGCCGTGGTCGGCATTTGTTATTGGCCTTGGCCTCGAACCAGATTGTCGTCAGATTGCGAGGCAAATCAGGCCAGGGGCGCGCGACCGGAATGACTACCCAAATACAAACGGACCCACGGTCAAACCTGATCGGCAGCGCCTGGATGATTGGTGCCATGGCTTGTTTTGCGTTGGAAGACGCATTGCTGAAGGCGGCCGCGGTCGCATTGCCCATCTGGCAGATTCTGGTTCTGTTCGGCGCTGGCGGAGCGGTGATCTTTGCCTGTGTCGCTGCGGCGCGAGGGACACGCCTTTTGCAGCCCGACGTGCTGTCGCCGGCGATGAAGATCCGCGCCGTGTTCGAAATTCTCGGACGGTTGTTCTATGTGCTGGCCATCACATTGACCCCCCTTTCCTCAGCCACTGTTATCCTCCAGGCCACCCCGCTTGTGGTCGTCGCCTGCGCCGCACTTCTGTTTGGCGAGATGGTCGGTTGGCGGCGATGGAGCGCAATTTTTGTCGGCCTGGTCGGCGTTGTGATCATCATCCAGCCGACCGGAGACAGTTTTACCGCATTGTCCCTGTTGGCCGTGCTTGGGATGTTGGGATTTGCTGGTCGCGATCTGGCCAGTCGCGCCGCCCCGGCCAGCCTTGGAACCGAAGTGCTTGGTTTTTATGGTTTCGTCTGCGTGGTCATTGCCGGGTTCGCCTACAGCTTTTGGGAACAGGCCCCGATCGCGCCTGTGTCCTTACACACAAGCCTCCACGTGTCCGGAGCCGTAGGCCTTGGCGCAATCGCATATGCGTCTTTGATGAAGGCCATGCGGACTGGAGAGGTCGCGGCCGTCACGCCGTTCCGCTACACCCGACTGCTGTTCGGCGTCGCCCTGGGTGTGATCTTCTTCGGCGAAGATCTGGATCAGACCATGTGGATCGGTAGTGCACTGATCGTGGCCTCGGGGCTGTACATCCTATGGCGTGGTCGCCAGACCTAGCCCTTATCGTGGAAGAAATCGTAAACCTTCTGCGCCAGTCCGGCTGAGATCCCCTCAACCGCTTTTAGATCCGCCAGATTGGCGCGGCTGACGGCTTTGGCGCTGCCGAAATGCGTCAGCAACGCGCGTTTTCGCGCTGCGCCCACGCCGGGGATTTCGTCCAGCGGCGTCACGCCGACCGCCTTGGCCCGTTTCGCACGGTGCGTTCCAATGGCAAACCGGTGCGCCTCATCCCGCAGGCGCTGAATGAAATACAGCACAGGATCGTTGCGTTTCAGCGCGAAGGCGTGCTGGCCGATACGGTGGAATTCTTCCTTGCCGTGGTCACGGTCGACCCCTTTGGCGACACCGACCATGGGGATGTCCTCTACCCCATACTCGACCATGATCTCATGCACGGCACTGACCTGCCCCGCGCCGCCGTCGATCAGCAGAAGGTCGGGCCAGTGGCCCTTGTCGCGGTCGGGGTCTTCCTTTTGCAATCGGGTGAACCGGCGGGTCAGAACCTCTTTCATCATGCCAAAGTCATCTCCGGGGGTCAGGTCATCGCCCCGGATGTTGAACTTGCGATAGGCATTTTTCATGAACCCTTCCGGGCCTGCCACGATCATGCCGCCAACGGCATTTGTTCCCTGGATATGAGAGTTGTCGTAAACTTCGATCCTGTTAGGGGGGCTATCCAGATCAAACGCCTCGGCCACGCCGCGCAACAGTTTGGCCTGCGTTGCGCTTTCAGACATCCGCCGCGCTAAGGATTCCCTTGCATTGCGCAAGGCACCTGCGATCAGTTCCTGTTTCTCACCGCGCTGGGGAACCAGGATTTCGACCTTGCGCCCCGCCTTTTCGCTCAGCGCCTCTTGCATCAGGTCGGCATTGTCGATGGCATCCGACAGGATCAGTTGCCTGGGCGGTTCCTTGTTGTCGTAGAACTGGCCAATGAACGCCTCCATCACCTCGGCCGGTGAAACATCCGCCCCAACCCGAGGATAGAAATCCTTGTTGCCCCAGTTCTGGTTCGCCCGGATGAAAAACACCTGCACACAGGCCTGCCCGCTGTCCATGTAAAGACCGATCACGTCTGCCTCGGCCACACCGCGTGGATTAATGCCCTGAGAGGTCTGCACCTGCGTCAGCGCCCGGATACGGTCGCGCAGACCGGCGGCGCGCTCGAACTCCATAGCCTCGGAGGCGGCCATCATTTGCTCGGCCAATTCTTCCTGCACTTTGGTCGAGCGACCGGAAAGGAACCGCTCGGCATCCTTGACGCTTTCGCGGTAACCCTCCTCCGAGATCAGTCCGACGCAGGGCCCTGAACACCGTTTGATCTGATACAGCAGGCATGGCCGCGTACGACTGTCGAACATGGAATCCGAGCAATTGCGCAGCAGGAACGCTTTTTGAAGCTGATTCAGCGTCCGGTTTACCGCGCCGGCGCTGGCAAAGGGTCCGAAATAAGCCCCCTTTTCCTTCTTCGCCCCGCGATGCTTTTTGATCTGCGGAAAGGCATGATCCTTGGCGACAAGAATGTTGGGAAAGCTTTTGTCGTCCCGCAGCAGAACATTGTATTTGGGCTTGAGCTGTTTGATCAGGTTCTGCTCAAGCAGCAGCGCCTCGGTCTCTGTCCTTGTAGTCAGGAACATCATCGACGACGTCGCGGCGATCATCCGTTCGATCCGCCCGGAATGGCCGGGCCGCGCGTAGTTCGACACCCGCGCCTTCAGGTTTCGCGCCTTGCCCACATACAGCACTCGGCTGTCGCCATCCAACATCCGATACACACCGGGTGAGCTGTCCAGCGTCTTCACATAGCGTTGAATACACGCATAGCCGGTCTGTTGTGTATCGGGTGTGGATTCGCTGTCGGTTTTCATATGTCAGAAATATGATTCTCTGGGCATAGCTGCAATCTTGCGGGCTTCAAATCAAGAGAAAACAAATCCACGGATTCTGTGGATAACCATGAAGATAAGTTTCTCAGCTTGGCGAATTCCCCTTAATTCATTAAGAAAACCTTGATTTGCACAAAAATTGGGCAGATATGTAACTATTTGTTTTTATTTAAAATAATTTCATTCACAAGGCAAGTGTATGAAAAAAAAGACAATTTTGTAACGTGCAGGTAACAGGATCGAGAGCGGTGCAAAACTTGCAGCGATTTTACCTATTCAAGGCCCACGACGTCTGGCGTTTTCCAACCCAGATGCTGACCACCATCCACGCACAAAAGCTGACCAGTGACAGAGTGTGCGTCCAGAAAATACCCCAAAGCGGCGGTGATATCCGACTGGTTTGCCCCCCGTTTCAAAACCGTATTTGCCCGCTGCGCCTTGAAGTGGTCTTCGCTTTGCCGATGGCCTTGCATCGTGGGGCCCGGCCCGATTGCGTTGACCCGTATCGCCGGCGTCAGAGCCTGCGCCGAGGTGCGGGTCAGCGCCCACAAACCCATCTTGGCGATCGTGTATGTCATGAATTCCGGCGTCAGCTTGCGAACGCGCATGTCGACCATGTTCACGATCAGACCGGTGGCAACTGGCTCACCCGCCTCGTCCGTTTCCTCCTTTAGCCCCTGGGCGGCCATGGCCTGCGTCAAAACGAAGGGCGCGCGCAAATTGCTATCGAGGTGCCTGTCCCAGCTTTGCCGCGTGGCCGAGTGGATATTGTCGTATTCAAAGATCGACGCGTTATTCACCAGACAGGTGATCGGCCCGCCCAGCGCGTCTGCCGCGCGGGGCAGCAAGGTTTGGACCTGCGCCTCGTCCAGCAGATCCGCCTGCAGAGCGACCGCTTTGCGCCCAAGCGCCTGTACCTCGGCCACGGTGACCAAAGCGGGCTGCTCTGACGTTGCATAGTGCACGGCAACGTCATACCCCCGCCCGGCCAGATACAGGGCCATTGCCCGACCAAGTCGAATTCCGGCACCAGTCACCAAGGCTCGGGTCATGGATCTCCCCCTATGTCAGATCACGCCAGCAGGGAAACGATGTATACGGCGTACAGCAACGTCAACACAAAGCCCCAGACACGTGTGATATCTTTTTTTAAGAACACGAACGGGATCAGCAACAGCGATGCGCCCAGCATGACCCAAAGATCGAACTGCAGGAATTCCGGGTCCACAGGGATTCGCCCAAACCACGTGGCGATGCCGACAATTGCCAGCAGGTTGAACATGTTCGAGCCGATCACGTTTCCCAAGGCGACATCAGCCTGCCGGCGCAGCGCTGCCATCACGGTCGTCGCCAGTTCCGGCAGAGAAGTACCTACAGCGACCAGTGTCAAGCCAATCACGGTTTCGCTGACACCATAAGTGCGGGCAATGATCGTTGCGTTGTCGACCAGCAGGTGCGCGCCCATCGGCAAACCGATCAGGCCAAGGACCAGATAGATCGACAACTTCCAATACGGCATGTCCGGGTCGGCCTCTTCGAGACCTTCCAATTCTTCCAGTTCGTCCTCTTCCGCGCAGGCCGCGCCGCAGGCTTTGCGATGGGCATGTGCCTCGTGAAACGCATTCCAAAGGACCAATGCCAATCCCGCCAGCAGGATGGCACCGCTGGTCAGGTTAAATACGCCGCAGAATGCCAACCCGATGAACAACACCGTCGCCAACAGCATGAAGACATAGTTCTTTCGGCTGTCACACTCGCTGGTGTGCAGCGTGGCCAGCAATGCCGGCAAACCCAGAACCAGCAGGACATTCGCCGTGTTCGAGCCAACCACGTTACCCAAAGCAATCCCGGGCGCATTTTCCTTGATCGCGCTGATCGCAATCAAAAGCTCGGGGGCTGAGGTGCCGAAAGCCACAATTGTCAGGCTGACAATCAGGGCTGGAACCCCAAGACGCAGGCTCAGGTTCACCGCCCCGCGTACCAGTGCATCACCCGCCAAAAGCAGGATCAGCAATCCAAGGCCGGATAACAGCCATGCCGTCATGTACGGCCTCCTTTTTCGCAGGCACAGGGGCCTTTACCGATCCTGAACCGTCCACAGCGCGGACATCTTGCAGATTGCAGCTTTTTCTGCCCCGGAAAGCGCAGCTTGCCGAACATTGCCAGGACGCCCATGGCAATCAGAAACAGGGTGACAATCTTGATAATCACGTCACAAACCGAAACGCGCGTAGGCCGCCCGCTCCTCAAGCCCGGCCACGGCGTCCTGCGCCAGAGAGGCCCCGAACCGCGTCCAGATCGGTTTGCGCAGCCCATAACGACGGAATTTCACCTTTTCGCCGAACCGTTCCTGCAACTTCGGTTTCAGATGCGCGACGCCTTCAATCAGTCCCAGTTCCTGAGCACGTCTGGCCAGCCAAACCTCGCCCGTGAACAGATCCGCGCTTTGATCCAGCTTGTCGCCGCGGCGGGCTTTGACATGCTCAATGAAGTTCTTATGGATGTCGCCCAAAAGACCCTGCAGCCGCGCGACGTCCTCTTCTTTTTCCGGCGCGAACGGGTCGAGCATTGATTTCGATTTGCCCGCCGTATGGACGCGCCTTTCGATGCCTTGCCGCGCCAGGAAGATATGCGCGCCAAATCCGGCAGAGATGACTCCGATCGACCCCAGAACCGAACTGTCATCAGCCCAGATCTCGTCGGCCGCAGCAGCCAGCCAATAGCCGCCGGATGCCGCAACATCCTCGACAAAGGCAATGACGGGAACCTCAAGCTCTTCCGACAGCCGCCGGATGCGTGCCCCGATCAGAGAGCTTTGGACCGGCGAACCGCCGGGCGAGTTGATCTCAAGCGCCACGGCCGCAGGCTTACCTTTACGAAACGCCTTTTCCAGAACAGGGGCCAGTGCGGTGTCGTTCAACGACCCGCGCCCCGCCATTCCGATGGCGCCCGACAAACGGACCACGGCCACGAGGGGCTGTTTTTTGACAAACGGCAGGCTGAGTTTCATGGGTGCCGATGTAGAGTGCGGCTGGCCCCTAAACAAGGGACCGTTCAAGCCTTAGACGCGACGTGAACCAAATTCCCACACATGGCGGGCAAAAATGCAACGCCCCGGGCTAATCAATACACTAGCTGCGAATGCGCCAGCCTGTTTTGAAGATCCACCCGATCACCGCCAGACAAATCCCGGTGAAGGCCAGAATCGCCAACAGGCTAAAACCGATAGGGACATCTGCCAGCCCATAGAAGGACCAGCGGAACCCGGAAATCAGGTAAACGACCGGATTGAACAAAGTGATCGTCTGCCAGAGCGGCGGCAGCATCGAGATTGAATAGAAAGTTCCACCCAGAAAGATCAGCGGTGTCACCACCAGCTGAGGAACCAGCGACATCTGTTCAAAATTGCTAGCCCAGATGCCGATGATAAAGCCCAGCAGCGAGAAACTGAGGCATGACAGGATCAGGAAGGCTGCCATGGCAAAGGGGTGTTCGATGCGTATGTCCACAAAAAACGTGGCCGTAACCAGGATCACCAGCCCGACAAACAACGACTTTGTGGCGGCGGCACCAACATAGCCGATCACGATCTCGATAAAGTTCACCGGAGCGGACAATAACTCGTAGATCGTGCCCAGAAACTTGGGAAAATATATGCCGAATGAGGCGTTGGATATTGCCAGCATCACAACCGACAGCATGATCAGCCCCGGCACGATGAATGCCCCGTATGATACGCCTTCGACCTCTTGAATGCGGCTGCCGATAGCGGTGCCGAAGACCACGAAGTACAGCGAGGTCGACAGAACAGGCGACAAGAAGCTCTGCGCCAGAGTGCGGAAGAACCGGGCCATCTCAAACCGGTAGATGGCGGCAATGGCGGACCAGTTCATGCGGGTTCTCCGGACACAAGGTTCACGAAAATCTCTTCCAGGCTCGACTGGCGGGTTTGCACGTCGCGCAACACCAGCCCCGCCTGCGCCACATCGTTCAGCAACGTAGTGATACCGGTGCGATCCGCGTGCGTGTCATAGGTATAAACCAGCGCGTCACCATTGCCGTTCAGAGTCAGGTTATGCGCGGCCAGACAATCGGGAATGGTCGAGATCGGTTCGGTCAGCATGACCTCGATCTGCTTCTTTCCCATCTGGGCCATCAGGGTGTCCTTGTCCTGAACCAAAAGCAGCTCACCCTTATCGATCACACCGACCCGGTCGGCGATGGCCTCGGCCTCTTCGATGTAATGCGTGGTCAGGATGATGGTGACCCCGGCCTGTTTCAGTTCGGCCACGATCTCCCACATGTCCTTGCGCAATTCGACATCAACACCGGCGGTCGGCTCATCCAAGAACAGTACACGCGGCTCATGCGCCAGAGCCTTGGCAATCAGCACGCGGCGTTTCATGCCGCCGGACAACTCCTTGATCGCATTCTTACGCTTGTCCCACAGCGACAGCTTGCGCAGGATCTCTTCGATCCGCGCATTGTCGCTGCCATGCCCGAACAGGCCACGCGAGAACCGAACCGTGTTCCAGACCTTCTCGAACGGCTCAAGCGCGATTTCCTGAGGCACAAGTCCGATCATCTTGCGCGCCGCGCGGAACTCGTTCTGGATGTCATAACCGCCCACCGTAACCGTGCCCGAAGTAGGCGTCGTAATACCGCAAATCGTTGAAATCAAAGTCGTCTTGCCTGCCCCGTTCGGCCCAAGCAACGCCAGAATTTCACCCTGCTCGATATCCAAGGACACGCCTTTGAGCGCCTCGAATCCGTCGGCGTAGGACTTTCGCAAATCCCTGATGGACACAATGGTTGTCATGCACTTTCCCTGTTCTGGCGGGCACATTACCCCGGCACACCAACACATAACAGGTCAATTTCGCACATTGTTCTGCGCTTTTTTGTGGGAAAACGCCGCTTCAGTCTCGGCCGTTTTGCTGCATCTCGGCAATGCGTTTTTGAACCAGTTCAACGTGCAACCGGGCATCGTATTGCCCTTGCCGATAAGCCGCGGGCAATCGCAATGTGGCCAGGCGTTCATCCAAAGCGCTCAGGTGTGACTGCATCTCGCGCAGTTCATTGGTGTCGGGGTTGCTGGCCAGTTCCTGCTCGATTTCCCGAATCTCGGGGTAGTGCTGCCAGACCCGCCACCGCATCGCGTAGGCATAGGCCAAGGGCACAAGCCGTATCAGAGGGACGACTATGAAGAAGAACGGCAGCAACAACAAAAGAACACGATTGATCTGCGCTGCGATCCAATAAGGCAGCCAGTTGTGCCATGTTGAAGGACCATCTAGGATCAGTTGCCGGGCTGTATTGCTGATGGTCATGCCCGCCCCCTCGATGTTGGGAAACGCCCCGGGATCAGAAAGGATGCCGCGCGCGCCGTGCAGTTCAAGCGCCGCCGTCGTCAGGCGGTTGATCTGCGCGGGATGTAAATCCGGGCGCACCACCAGGCGGGCTTCGATGGCGATCAGCTCGACCGGTCGGGGCGGCAGAACCGGATCCAGCGACATGCCTCCAGCCGGAACCGTTACGACCGTTGCATATTCCAGACGACGTGAGATCGCCTGTACATGGTCCAGAGCCAGCACGCGCAACCCCGGTTCGTCGTAAGCAGCCTTCAGGTAAGGGGCTTCGATCGGGGCGACATAGACAGCGATATCCAACTCTCCGGCCAGCAAAGCCGCCGCCGCGTCGGCATAGGGAATCGAGAAATGCGTGTTGTCCGCCTCAGTCAAACCCACGGCCCTTTCGAAATCCCGAAACGCCGCAGCCGTGCCGGATCCCGGTGCGCCGCTGTTGATCCGCAACCCGGACCAAAGCGCCGGGTTTGGCGGGATGGCAGCGGCTTCGTTCACCAAAAAGATGATGGGTTCAAAAAACACAGCACCGACGGCCTCGGCCTTCGCGGGGTCCACCCGGATGCCGCCCTGCAGAAACGCAGCATCGACATCGCCCGCGTTCAACAGTTCTGCATTCTCGACCGAACCGGCGGTTTCGAGAATGTCCAGCCGAATGTCGTCCCGCGCCAGAATCTCGGCATAGTCCTGCGCCACGGTTTCATAAGCACCACCGGCCGGTCCCGCCGCCAACAGAAAACTGCCCGGAGGGTGCAGTCGCGCCAAAACACCTGCCAAAACAGCCAGCGCAACGGCGCTGCCAAAAAGGATCCACAACCGCATCCGGGCCTCACTCTCCATCCGGCGTCGAACGCTAATGACCGTGCGTCATTCTGGCAAGGCGGCATAATCCGACCTTGCCATTCGCCCACAACCCCGAAACCCTGCGCCGGCAGGAGGACCGCGATGCTCAACGGAATTCGGGTAATTGAAATCGAGGGATTGGGGCCCGGCCCTTTCGCAGCCATGTTGCTGGCCGATCTGGGTGCGGATGTCATCACGATCCACCGCAGAGGCCAGCCCGCCGTGCCGGGCATGCCGGAACAATCCGTCCTGGATCGTGGCAAACGCTCGATTGCCCTGAACTTGAAGGAATCAGCGGATCTGGAGATCGCCAAACGCCTGATCGCCTCGGCCGATGCCCTGATCGAAGGGTTCCGCCCCGGTGTGATGGAGAAGCTGGGGCTGGGCCCGGATATCTTCAAGGATAGTAACCCAAGGCTGGTCTACGGCCGCATGACAGGATGGGGACAAGACAGCCCGCTGTCCGAAACCGCAGGGCATGATCTGAACTACATCTCGCTGTCCGGCGCGCTCTGGTATGCGTCCGGTCCCGACCAGCCCCCCCAGACCCCGGCGACATTGGTCGGCGATATCGGCGGCGGGGCGATGTATCTGGTTGCGGGAATTCTTGCCGGTCTTTTGAACGCACAGCGAACGGGTCAAGGCACGGTCGTCGACGCCGCCATATATGATGGCTCGGCCCATATGATGAACCTGTTGATGAGCATGCGCCAAACCGGAAACCTGTCAGAGACGCGTGGGCAAAGCCTGCTGGACGGCCCCCATTGGAGCCGGACCTACAAATGCGCCGACGGAAGGTTCGTGACCGTTCAGTGCCTGGAACCCAAATTCTACGCCGAATTTCTGCAGAAACTGGGGCTGTCGGACGATCCCTATTTCCAAAAACAGTACGTCCCGGCGCTCTGGCCCGAGCTTACGCACCGCCTGACTGAAGTTTTCGCCACCAAACCCCGCGACCACTGGGCCGCCTTGTTCGAAGGGTCGGATGCTTGCGTCGCGCCAGTTCTAAGCCCGCAAGAGGCGCAGGCGCATCAAATGAACGCCGCGCGCCAAACATGGGTCGACCACGACGGGACATTTCAGGCAGCCGCTGCGCCCCGCTTTTCCACCGCAATGTGGCAGCCGAAACCCAGCCCCCAACGCGGCGAGCACACAGAGGACATTCTGGACGAACTCAACGCAAAGCTACCGCCCGCTTCTTCACCTGGCTGAAAGTATCTCGGGGATGAATTGGCCACATGCCAAGAAGGGGGCTGGCCCCCTCCCCTTTAGCGTCCGCGCACAGTGTCGATCATCAGTTGCACGTTCTCCGGATCTGCATCCGGGGTAATCCCATGACCCAGATTGAAAATATGCGGCCCTTTCGAGAATGCCTCAACGATCCGGCGTGTCTCGTCCACCAGAGCCTGCCCACCCGTGACCATGTGTGACGAGGCCAGATTACCCTGAACACAGCCATCCACCTGAACATGATCGGCGGCCCATTCGGGTGATACCGAATTGTCCAGCGCGACGCAGTCCACGCCGGTGGCCTTGGCAAAACCGATATAGCCATCGCCCGCCTCACGCGGGAAGCCGATCACCGGGATGCCGGGATGACGCTGCTTGATGGCTTGCGTGATCACACGGCAAGGCTCGACCGCGTATTTCTGAAACGCCTCGCCCTTCAGCGACCCGGCCCAGCTGTCGAAGATTTTGACAACTTCGGCGCCAGCTTCAATCTGGGCGGAAAGGTACTCGATCGTTGCCAGTGTGATCCGGTCCAGCAGAGCCTCGAACAAGGCCGTGTTCTCTTCGCGCAAGGCATGGGCCGGACCCTGATCCGGTGTTCCGCGCCCGGCAATCATGTAGGTCGCCACAGTCCAAGGCGCGCCCGCGAAGCCGATCAGCGTCGTCTCAGATGGCAACTCGCGCGACAGGATCCGCACGGTTTCGTAAACGGGCGACAGGGTTTCGTGGATATCCGCAACCGGCTTCAGCGCGTCAAATTCGGACTGCTGCGTGATCGTCGACAGACGCGGCCCCTCCCCCGTGACAAACCACAGGTCAGCGCCCAGCGCCTGCGGCACCAGAAGGATATCGGCAAACAGAATCGCCGCGTCAAAGCCATATCGGCGGATCGGCTGCAACGTGACTTCGGCGGCCAGCTCGGGGTTGTAGCACAACGACAGGAAGTCGCCGGCCTGCGCCCGTGTCGCGCGATATTCTGGCAGATACCGCCCGGCTTGGCGCATCATCCAGATCGGCGGCACATCCTGTACTTCACCCGCCAGCGCCCGCAGCAGTTTCTTTGTCTCGGCCATCTTTGTCCCCAATCGTCTGGTTTGCGGCAAACGGGTCTGCCTTCGGCGGCAATTTGTCAAGGTCTGCCCCCATTGTCAGGGCAATGTGACGCGACTAAAGCTGTGCACATGACACTGACCCTGCCAACCCCCGCATCACCGCTCAAGATCGGCACTCGTGGTTCACCGCTGGCGCTGGCGCAAGCTTATGAAACCCGTGAACGGCTGGGCAAAGCCTTTGATCTGCCCGAAGAGGCGTTCAACATCGTGGTGATCAAGACCACCGGCGACAACCGCGCCATGATCGACGCGGATCGCCCGTTGAAGGAAATCGGCAACAAGGGCCTGTTCACCAAGGAAATCGAAGAGGCGATGCTGAGCGGCGAGATCGATATCGCCGTACACTCAACCAAGGACATGCCCGTGGAACAGCCCGCCGGGTTGGTTCTGGACACGTTCCTTCCGCGCGAAGATGTGCGCGACGCCTTCATTTCGCCAAACTTGAGATCGATCCACGATCTGTCGCAAGGCGCGGTGGTCGGCACCTCGTCATTGCGTCGCCGGGCACAATTGCTGAACCGGCGTCCCGATCTGAAGGTCGTTGAGTTCCGCGGCAACGTGCAGACGCGCCTCAAAAAGCTGGCCGATGGTGTAGCGGACTGCACGTTCCTGGCCATGGCGGGCATCCGGCGCCTGAACATGGACGATGTCCCCGCGACCGCGATCGCCCCTGAGGATATGTTGCCCGCAATCGCACAGGGCACGATCGGCATTGAACGGCGAAGCGACGATACCCGCGCCGCCGAAATGCTTGAAGCGATCCATGACAACGAAACCGGATATCGGCTGGCGGCCGAACGGGCGCTGCTGGCAGCTTTGGACGGATCCTGTGAAACCCCCATCGCGGGTTTGGCAGAAATACGGGACGGCCAATTGCGTCTGCGTGGGGAAGTACTGCGCCCCGACGGATCCGAGGCAATTTCCGAAGAGGCCAAAGGTGCCATCGCAGACGGCGCTCAGATGGGTCGCGCCATGGCAGAAACCTTGCTGAAACAGGCAGGCCCGGGGTTCTTCGATTGGAGAAACTAAAAAATTTATGAAATGTGAACTACTTCACTGTGGGTGAGCCAATAATCATGCATGACTAAGGCACACCGATTGAGAAGTCGGGTCGATCTCGAAAATGTCGAAAGTTTTTTAGTTCGTTCTTTTTTTGTAAGTGGTATTCGAGGGGGCGAGACCTGACCCTGAAATCCGATCAGTTAGGGCCGCTGTCAGCAATGACAGCGGCCCGCTTAATTTTACCCCCTGACACTCTTCAGGCGCTGATCGCCTGAACTGCTTTTTCGACGGCCAGTCGCGTCTGGTCCAGATCAGCTTCGGTCACGGCCAGCGACGGATAAAGCTTGCCCGGTGCTTTGAACACTCCGTTGGCCCGTAGGATGTTGTTGTAGAGCGCATTGCGCTGAGGATCGTCGTGTTTTGCGCTGCGATAATCACGACAATCTCTGTCGGTGAAATAGACGTCGAATAAGGTTTCGTCGCCGCAGATCTGATGTGGAATGCCTGCCTTGGTCAGCGCGTCCACCTGCATCTGCTGTAACTGCGATCCGATCCCGCGCAGGCGATCATAGACACCATCGCGCCGCAGGATCTCCATGGTCTTTAATCCGGCGACCGAGGCGACAGGATTGCCAGACAAAGTCCCCAGCTGCATCAGCCAGCCTTCCTCGCCTACTTGCGCCTTGTCGAAATGCTTCATGATCTCGGCACTTGCGCCGGTCGCCGCCAGAGGGAAGCCGCCGCCCGTAATTTTGCCCAAAGTGCAGATATCAGGCGTCACGCCATACTTCTCTTGCGCACCACCATATGCGAGGCGGAATCCAGTAACGATTTCATCGAAAATGAGCAGGACATTGTGTTTGTCGCAAAGTTCCCTCAACCCCTGAAGGTATCCGGGCGCCGGAGGGATGATACGCTGCAACGGCTCGACCATGATCGCGGCAATGTCGTCGTGTTCATCCAGCAGATTGGCGACAGCTTCCAGATCATTGAACGGTGCGATCAGCATCTGCTCGGCCACGCCTTCGGGGATGCCAGCGCTGTCCGGAACCGCCTGAGGGAAGTTGACATTACGGCTTGGGGCAAGACTCATCTGTGCCTCGGCGCTCATACCGTGATAACCGCCTTCGAATTTCAGGATCTTGTTGCGCCCTGTATAGGCCCGCGCCAAACGGATCGCGTACATGTCCGCCTCACCGCCCGAGGCCACGAAGCGGACCTGCTCGCAACACGGTACAGCATCGATGATGGCCTCAGCCAGTTCGATGCCCCTGGCGTTGTTGGCAAAGAACGTCATGCCCTTGGGCAGTTGTTCCAAAACGGCTTCCATGACTTCGGGATGGCCATGGCCCAGCAACATCGGGCCAGAGCCGATCAGGTAGTCGATGTACTCATAGCCATCCTCATCCCAGACATGGCTGCCTTCACCACGGGAAATGATGATGCCCGGGTCGAAATTGCCAAACCCTCCGGCGGGCAGAACCTCGTTTGCGCGGGTAATCCATTCGGATTGGGTGTTGATTTTCAGCATGTCAAACGATCTCCAATATTGGCAGGCCAAGCACTCCGGGGTCTGGCACAACACCTAACCCCGGACCTTCGGGCGGGGCAATCCGGCCGTTGTCACGGTTTGGTGCATCCGGGCAGACGCGTGGGGATACATAAGAGGACAGGTCACAGGTGTTCATCAACGACCCGTGCGGGGTCGAGGCCGCAAAGTGCAACGATGCGGCTGTGACGATGTCCGAACCCCAGGTGCATTCGGCACAAATCTCAGCGCCCAGATGCACGGTCAGATCCCGCGCGCGGCGCATGGCTGACAAGCCGCCGAACTTCGACAGTTTCAGGGCGACGGCATCCATGCAGCCCAGTTCATGCGCCCTTAGCAGCGAGGCCAGATCATGCGCGTTTTCATCGATCTTCATCGGCAGGCCGGTTGCCTGCCGCACGGCGGCACAGTCCTCAAGCGTTTTGCAGGGCTGTTCCAGCATCACATCCAGATGCGCCACCGCCCTGCCCGTTCTCGTTGCCTGCAACCGCGAGGCACCGCAATTCCAGTCGCCATAAACCAGCGGCCCCGGTCCCACAGCCTCGCGTACCTTGGTCAGCCGTTCCGCATCGGCCTGCCAGTTGCCTTCAACCCCCAGCTTGACCTGAAACTGACGAATGCCGGTCTGATAGGCCGTCTTTGCGATCCGCGCCATGTCGTCCGGTGCGATACAAGTGATCGAGTGATAGAGCGGCATGTCCTTCCGCGTCCGCCCGCCCAGCAGCGCATAAACCGGCTGACCCGAGGCCTGCCCGAACAGGTCCCAAAGGGCGATATCCACCATGGACTTGGCATAGCGGTGCCCAAGCAAAAACCCGTCCAACTTGCGCATCGGTGCATCGACACCAAAGGGCGCCATGCCAAGGATTTCCGGCCCCATTTCGGCAATAGCTGCCGGAACGCCACCGGCGTAGGCGGGCAGGTAATGCGGGATCGGGCAGACCTCGCCCCAGCCCCTCAGACCAGTATCGGTTTCGAGGCACAGAATGTGGCTTTTGACCGTCGCGCAGGTCTTACCTTCGGCCATGTGATAGGTCTCGTGACTGGTCAGGTCGACCGACCAGAGCGTAATTTTGTTGATCCTCATTGGTAGACCCCAACCGGATCGCCCAGCGCATCCTCGTCAGGATGCACGCCAAGCCCCGGCGTTTCCGGCAGATGCAAGTGGCCGTCGACATTGCGCGGACCTCGCCCGCCCGCGATATCGACAGTGATCATGTCCTGACACGCCCAGACCGCGTGACAATTGTCGTCTGGGATCGTCGCCGCCAGATGCAGCGCCTCGGTATCGGCCAGAACCGATCCGCCTGTGGCCATCACGAACATGTCGATACCATGCGCCAGCGCGATATCCCGCATTCGGGCTGCTTTGGTCAGCCCGCCAACGCGGTTCAGCTTGATCCCGAAGACTTCGGCCAACCCGTCGCGGGCAATACGCGCAGCGTCCTGCAGTGTCACAAGGCTCTCGTCGACAGATACAGGCGAGGCATGTCGGCCGGAAATGGCGGCGATGTCATCCAGCGACTCGCCGGGTTGCTCGAATGTGACGTTCAGGTCTTCACAGGCGCTCATAACGCGCAGGGCCTGTTGCCGGGTCCAGCCACGGTTGACGTCATAGAGGACAATCTCACCCGGTCGCCGGATGCTTTCGACGTCACGTACGCGGGCGATATCTCGTTCCACATCGCCGCCGATCTTCACCGAATGGGCGACATAGCCGCGGCTGCGATACCGCTCCATCACTTCGCGCGTTTCCTCGACGCTTTTGGCCCCGACCGACGAGGCGATCGGGCGCGGAGTCCGCGACCCGCCGCCCATCAGATCGGCAATCGGCATTCCCGCCGCTTGCCCTGCAATATCCCAGCAGGCCATGTCGATGGGGCTTTTGGCGTAGAGGTGGCCGGGCAGAGCGATATCCATCGCACGTTCGACATCCAGCACCCGACGCGGATCAAGGCCCAGAATGAACGGAGCCATCGTCTGAATCCCGGCGCGAATACCCGGGCCATGCGCGGGCACATAGGTATGCCCCCACGGAGTACCTTCGCCCCAGCCGGTCAGGCCGCTATCCGTTTCGACCTTGACCAGCGTTGCGTCGAGCACTTCGAACTTCAACCGGCCACCAGACAACCAATACGGATGCTCGAGCGGCAGATCGACATGATAGACTGAGATTCGGGTAATTTTCATTTCAGTTCCACTTCAACAAAGGACATCGGTTCGTCCCCGGCATTGATCACGTTGTGCTCGACACCCTCGTCACGGCGATAGGCGGTTCCCGCTGGAACTGTTACGTCTTTGACAGAGCCGTCGGGCAATTCCAGCTGCATATGACAATCGGTGATTGCCGTGATGACGTAATCCATCACGTGACGGTGCCATCCCGTTTCAGCATCGGGCGCAAAGTCAAATCGCGTCACCCGAACGCGGGCGTCATCGATCATCTGGGTTGCAACGGCTTGCGGTCTCACAGGCTGAACTCCTCAATCGGCGCACCGAGGCTTTCGAAATCGGGCACTACGCCCATTCCTGGAGCATCCGGGGCATAGAGCTTGCCATTCCGCGACATTGGTCCGCCGATTCCGGTAGATCGGGTGTTGTAGTTCATCAAGTCGGTGGTGTTTTGCAGGTATTCGGGCGGCGTCGAGGCCGCAAAATGGGCGACAGCCGAGGTTGTGATTTCCCCACCCCATGTGTCTTCGCTGACCACCGGAATGCGGTTTTCGACGAGATAATCCCGCACCCGCCGCGCCTTGCTGAGCCCGCCAAGATTCGAAATCTTGAGACAGCAGATTTCGGCCCCTCGATCCGCAACGATGCGCTGCGCCATATGCATTCCGGTCAGGCATTCATCCAGCTTCATCGGTTGCTCGGCGACGCGGCGCACCTGCTGGCATTCCTCATAGGTCCGGCAGGGCTGTTCCAGGATGTAATCCAGATCCCGCGTTGCCCGCGCCACCCGGATCGCGTTGTCGACGCGCCAGCCCTGATTGGCATCGGCCATCGCCTTCTCACCCGGATTTAGCAGCGGGACGGTTGTACGAATGCGGTCAATGTCGGTGGCCCAGTCACCCCCGACTTTCACCTGAAACTGCCGATACCCCTGCGCGCGGTATCGGTCCATTTCGGCCACCGTCTCATCCACCGCTTTCTGCGGCGCGACCCGGTACATCGGCGCGCCATCCGTCAGCTTGCCACCCAGCAGCATCCAGACCGGCTGATCACAGGCCTTGCCCAGAATGTCCCAGCACGCCGCATCGAACGGAGCTTTGGCATATCCGTGACCCTGCACCAGTTGGTCCATCAGTTGTTCGATCCGCCCCGCCTGCCGTGGGTCTTCGCCCAGCAACTTAGGCGCGACCAATCTGGCCAGCGCCGCGACCCCTTGTGAATGGGCAACCATGTAGTTTTCGCCACAAGGCGTGAATTCACCGCAACCCTGTAGACCGGCATCCGTGTCGATGACGACAACAGATGCAATCGCCGTTTCAATCGCGTTACCCGCACCCCAGACATAGGCCCCGCCTACATATGGAAGCCCAGTCTGATAGACACGGATACGAGTGATTTTCATGCGGCGTCCATTTTTGGCAAATCGCCCATTCCCTCACCACGCCAGAGAACGAAGGTCAGGATCGGCTGATCGGTTGTGGTCATCGCATGGCTTTGCCAACTTTCGTGATGGCGTGTCTGGTTCGGGCCGACATAGGCTTCGTTCCCTTCCACCCGAAACGTCGCTCCGCCGCCTACGATTAGGTAAAGCTCCTCTGCCTGATGGCTGTGCCAATCATAATGCAGGCCCGCCCCCCAATAGGCGACATAGCCGCGCAATTGGGTAGAGTGGAAATGCCCGGTCGGGCCGAACAACTCGTAGTAACCATAACGATTGAGAAAATCGGCTCCGACCTCTTCCTCGGTATAGGTATGCTTCCATTGAGCCAGATGCGCAGTTGCCCTGATCGCATCGGTCAAGGACTGCGTCTCACCCTCGGTCGGGAATTCCGTTTGCTGAACCAGCTCCATCGCCGGAATCTGGTTTGGGCCCAGATCCGCCGCCACAAGGTCGTCAGGCCAATCGCCAAAGGCGGAAAGCTCTGGGTGCGATTGGTGCAGCCGCCGGGCAGCCTCAAGAACGTCGTCCAGTGTCATGGGGTCACCACGATGTTGCCGGTGTGTTGTTTGGCAATGAACGCGGCCTGAGCCTCACGCAGTTCCTCCAGGGGAAAGGTGGCGGCAAGCGCAGGCCTAATCTCTCCGGCCTCGATGTATTTCACAAGGTTCCGCATGACTTGCGGATCAATCACGGTCGAGCCGGTGAAGGTCAGGTCGCGTAGATAGAACGTTCGCAGGTCGAACTCGACAATCGGTCCGGCGATCGCACCCGAACATGTATACCGGCCACCACGTTCCAGAATGTCGATCAGGTTCGGCCAGTAAGGCCCACCCACAACATCAGCAACGACCGTGATCTTCTCGTCGCCTAGCGCTGCCCGCAGGTTTTCCGGCGCACGCGGTAGGATCACATCAGGGCCAAGTTCGGCCACATCCGCATGCTTTGCCTCAGACGCCATCGCGATCACGCGAGCGCCCCGGCGTTTGGCCAGTTGCACCAATGCGCCACCGACCCCTCCCGACGATCCGGGCACCAGAACAGTGTCGGCGTCGGTTACGTTGGCGCGGGTCAACATGCCCTCGGCCGTCGAATAGGAGCACGAGAACGTGGCAAGTTCGGCGTCCGACAGGTCGGACTGGATCGGAACGGCATTAACCGCCAGAGTCGTAGCATATTCGGCGAACCCGCCGTCTCTCTCCGAGCCGAAATAACCCGTCTTATCCTTGTTGCCCGGGTCCGCCGGGTTACGCAGCCACCCATCGGTGATAACACGCTCGCCGATCATCCTTGGATCGACACCTTCGCCTACGGCCACGATGTGACCGCAGATATCGGCTCCCTGAATGCGAGGGAAAGTGATTGGGTTGCCGCCCCAAGTGGGGTCCTCTTCGCCAACCTCTTCGAACGCTGCGCCGGTGGTCGCGTCGGTGACGGTCTTGGAATACCAGCCCGATCGCGTATTCACGTCCGTGTTGTTCAGGCCGCAAGCCGCAACCTTGATCAGCACTTCTCCGGCGGCGGGTTCGGGGCGCGGCCAGTCCTCGTGCAATACCATCTGTTCCAGTCCGCCATGGCCCATCGTGACCATGGCTTTCATTTTGTCGGGCAAGCTCATTATGCAGTCTCCAGAATGGCGTCAGTACGTGGCAGCAGGCTCTCGGGATCATAGGCTGGTTCGCCCAGAACGCGGGCTGCGCGCGGTTTGCCGTGAATTACAACTTGCAACTCGGTCCCGGCAGTGGCCGCCTCGGGTTTGATGTAGGCAAAGGCGAGGATCTTGCCGACTGTAGGGCCATAAGCCACCGAGGCGGTCGAGCCCACGACCTTCCCGTTTAACATGACAGCTTCGCCACCATGCCCGTCAATCTCACCATCCGGCTCGATCTCGAGGTAAGCACACACCCATGGCAGATCAGTGTTCAGGGTCTTGTCCTTGCCCAGAAACTCCTTGTCGGTACGGGCAAAACGCAGCACGTCGGCTTCGGCCAAGGTAACCTCGTTGGTCAACTCGCCCGCGCCTTTGAAACCCTTCTCCATGCGCATCACGTTCATGGCAAAGCTGCCGTAGTCGGTGATGCCGTGCGGCTCACCCGCTGCCCAAAGCGCGTTGTAGACATCGAGGCAGGCGGCGTTGGGCATGTGCAGTTCCCAGCCCAACTCACCGGCATAGGACATGCGGAAGGCCCAGACGTTGTGGCCCGCGATGGTGATTTCCTGCGCGGACAGCCAGCGGAACCCGGCATTGGTCAGATCGGCATCGGTGCAACGCGCCAGTACATCCCGCGAGCGGGGGCCGTTCAGCGTAAGGGCTGACCAATCCGCCGACAGGGCCGTGATCTGAACATCCTCATCCGCGCGCTGATGCGCCAGATGATCCAGCAGGCGCTGTTCGAAGAAGGCCGCGCAGACCAGATAGAACCGATCCTCAGCCATGCGGACAATCGTTGTCTCCAACTCGATCCGGCCACGGCGGTTCAGCATGTGGGTCAGGGTGATCGAGCCGACCTTCTGCGGCATCCGGTTGGCGGTCAAACGATCCAGCAGGGTATAGGCGTCCGGTCCCGAAACCTCGACCTTAGTGAAGGCGGTAACGTCCATGATGCCGACGCTCTCACGCACTGCTTTGACCTCAGCCGCGACCATGTCGTCAGCAGGGGTACGGCGGAAGGAATAGTGATCGCGCTGCTCTACTCCGTCCCGCGCAAACCATCGCGGACGTTCGAAGCCATAAACCTCTTCATGCACCGCACCCTTGGATTTGAGCAGCTCGTACAGTGGGGACGGTTTGATCGGACGCCCTTCCAAACGGTTGAAATGCGGGAACGGGATCTCGTGGCGCAGGCAGTAGTCTTCCTCGGCCTTGATCACCTGCCAGTCCTTGGTGGCATAGCTGCCGAAACGGCGGGGATCGAACTCGCGCATCGAGATATCCGCTGCGCCATGCACCATCCAACGTGCCAGCTCGCGGGTCAGACCCGGCCCCCAACCGATGCCGATCTGCGTCCCGCAGCAGCACCAATAGTTGCGAACGCCCGGCGCGGGACCGATCAGAGGGTTGCCATCTGGTGGATGCGAAATCGCCCCATGTACGTCGCGCTGAATGCCGAGTTCCGCAAAGATCGGCATCCGGTTCAGGCTTTCCTCAAGCCACGGCATCACCCGGTCGTAATCCGCATCGAACAGCCAGTTCTCGTATTCCCAGGGGCAGTGATCATGCCAGACCGAGTTCGGGTTCTCCTTCTCGTAAATCCCGATCAGCCCGCGCTGCTGCTCCATCCGTATGTAGCCCGAGACCTTGCGGTCATCGCGGATAACCGGCAGTTCCTTGTCCAGATTCTGAAACTCGGGCACCGGCTCGGTCACAAAATAATGGTGCGTCATCGAGGTCATCGGCAATTGCAGCCCGGACCATTCGCCCATCTGACGCGCATAGGTGCCGCCAGCGTTCACCACATGCTCGCAGGTGATGGTGCCCATCTCGGTTTCGACCACCCACTCGCCGTTGTCGGCCTGCGTGATGTTGGTGGCGCGGCAATTGCGGAAGATGTTGACACCTTTTTGACGCGCGCCTGCAGCCATCGCCATGGTCACGTTGGTCGGATCGACATGCCCGTCATCCGGAGTGTGCAACGCACCCAGAACACCTTCGAGATTGTAGTACGGGTGCAGCTCGGCCACCTTCTCAGGGCCGACGAGTTCGATATTAAAGCCCAGCGACCGGCCCACCGACAAGGTGTGACGCAGCCAGTCCATCTCATCCTCGGTATAGGCCAGACGGAACGAACCACAGCCATGCCATGTGACGGGCTGGCCGGTTTCAGCCTCCAACTGACCAGAGTACAGACCGATGTTGTAGTCCACACATTTGCCCAATCCAAAACTGGACGTCGAATGCGTGATCTGGCCCGCCGCGTGCCAGGTGCTGCCGCTGGTCAGCTCAGCCTTTTCCAGCAGGACGGTATCGTCGCCCCACCCTTCATGCGCCAGATGATAGGCCAGACCGACCCCCATGACACCTCCGCCCACGATGACCACGCGGGCATGTGACGGCAGATTCTTCTCGGACATGATTTTTCCTCTTCCCGAGTCGCGTTTCTGCTCGACAGGCTAATTCCACAAATGTACCATCGTCAATCATGAATGACACAAATGTATCATCTGCTGTCCTCGACCGCCTGAGTCAGGAGTGGGATGCCCTCACACCCGAGGCGCAAAAAGCGGCGCGTTACGTTCTGGAAAACCCAACGGATGTTGGGGTTTCGACGGTGCGCGAGATCGCCGAAGCGGCCAAGGTCAAACCCAACACTTTCGTGCGCATGGCGCGGCAGGTGGGGTTCGATGGATACGAGGATTTCCGCGCCCCGTTCCGCGATGCGATTCGGAAAGGGGGCGTGTCGTTTCCTGACCGCGCCCGTTGGTTGCAGGATATTGGCAAGTCGGGGGAACTGGGTGGCCTCTATGCCGATATGATCGGCGCCGCGATCCGAAATATCGAGGAAACCTTTGCCGGGATCGATGCCGATACCCTGAAGGCGGCCGCCGAAGACATCTGGAACTGCCGCCAGATTTTCACGCTGGGAGTTGGCGTCAACAACGCAAACGCGCGCAATTTCACCTATCTCGCCTCAACGGGGATGAAGCAGTTCCACGCGATCCCCCGGCCCGGCTCGACCCCGGTGGATGATCTGGCATGGGCTGACGAACAGGACGTACTGATCGCGATCACCTGCCACCCATATCGCACCGAAGTGATCGAGGCCGTGAAACTGGCCCGCGAACAGGGGCTGACGGTGATCGGTCTTTCCGACAGCCCGGCCAGCCCGATCATCCTGAACGCGCATCACGGCTTTGTCGTCGCCGCCGACACGCCGCAATTCTTTCCGTCATCCGTCTCGACTATCGCGTTGCTGGAAACGCTGCTGTCTTTCGTGATCGCAGTATCCAGCGATGAGATCGTCGAGCGGGTGGAACGGTTTCACCAACGCAGACACCAACTTGGCCTCTACGCGGAGGAGCCCGAATGAACGCACCCCTGACCCACTCATTGGATGCCCGATACTATACCGACCCTGCGATTTTCGAGCAGGAGATGCAGGGCCTTCTGGCCCGAACGTGGCAGTTTGCAGGCCATGTCGCACAGGTCCGGGAAACGGGGGATTACTTCGCTTTTGAAATCGCCGGGCAGAATCTTTTTTGCATTCGCGGCCGCGACGGCGAAATCCGCACCTTCTACAACGTCTGCCAGCACCGCGCGCATGAAATGGTGACCGGCGCGGGCAACACGCGCGTCGTCGTCTGCCCTTACCATGCCTGGACCTACGAGCTGTCCGGTCAATTGCGCGCCGGTCCCAACATCAAATCCGTCCCCGGTTTCGACCGCAACGCGATCTGTCTGACCTCAGTCCGTACCGAGGTCTTCAACGGTTTCATCTTCGTCAACCTCGACGATGACGCCGCCCCGATGGATGAATGGTACCCCGGCGTGCGCGAGGAAATCCGTGCCTTCGTCCCGCATATCGATGATCTGGAACCGCTCGAATGGGTCGAGATTCCTGAGAATTGCAACTGGAAGGTCAGTGTTGAGAACTACTCGGAGTGCTATCACTGCCCGACCAACCACCCGACCTTTGCCGAAGGCGTGGTCAAACCCGAGACCTATGACATTCAACCCGACGCAGGCGGCGGTTACGTCCTGCGCCACACGACCGAGTGCCAAAGCCTCGACAAGATGACCTATCCGATCGATCTGTCGGTTCCGCATGCGGGCGACTATCAGTCGTGGTTTCTGTGGCCGATGTTCTCGTTCCAGTGCTACCCTGGCAATGTGCTGAACACCTATCACTGGCGCGCGGGTGACGCCGACCACTGCACCGTCTGGCGCGGCTGGTACACTGAGGGCGGCTCGGAAAGCGCGGTGATCCGGCAACTGGCGGTACAGGACCGTGAAACAACGGTCGAGGAAGACATCCGTCTGGTCGAAAGTGTCCACCGCGGCCTGAAATCCCGCGGCTATCGCCCCGGGCCGCTGGTTCTGGACCCCGGCTGCGGCGTGATGTCGGAACACTCGATTGCTCGTTTGCAGCAATGGATGCGCGAGGCCGTGGATTAATGACCGAGGTGGCACACCCATGCTGATGCCCGAGGATTGGCGCCCGGAACACAAGCTATTCCCGCATCAGGTTGGCTTTACCAGCCCGCCTTTTGATTTCGATGCGGCGCCGTCAGACTTTCTGCGAATGTGCCCCGGAACGGTCGGTGTACATGGCTGGATGCTGCACGTCCCGAACTACGTGCACGGGCTGGATCAGAGGAAACAGAACTTTGGCATGCTTGAGGATTTCGTTCATTGCATGTCCCGCAACGGCGTCGACGTCTGCGGTCAGGTCGGATCGAACTGGGTCCACGCCTGCGGGCTTGGCGTCGAAGGGGTACGTCAGCACTGCGCGGATCTGTCGGACAAATACGGCACACAGTTTCACATGGCCGGATACGCAATGGTCGAAGCTTTGCGCGAGATGAATGTCGAAAAGGTTGCCCTGAACGCCGCCTATCACTGGCCCGAATGGTGGCAAGGTACGGTCGGGTTTCTGAACGAGGCCGGGTTTGACGTGCTCTACGCCGGAAATTTCCATGAACAGGGATGGTTCGACAGTCAGGAAGAGGTCAATTCCTACCGCTGGGTGTTTGACGGTGATCTCGCGATGAAAAGCTTCGAATACGTGGCCGAACAGGCCCCGCAGGCCGATGCGATCCTGATCAACGGCATGTGCAATTTCCGCACCGGGCCAAATGGCCTGCCGCAGCGCCCCCTGCATCTGGCGGATACGCTTGAGACCGCGCTTGGCAAACCTGTGATCGGCCACGACATCGCGCTGTATTGGCGCATCTTTAAATCCCTGAACCTCGCGCCTGACACACCGCACGGAGAACTTCTCCGGCGGCTATAGACCTCACTTCAAAGGATCATCGACATGAACAAAATCCTCGCGCTCTGGGCGGTGCCCCGCTCTACGTCCACCGCTTTTGAATGGATGATGCGACAGCGCGGAGATCTGGATTGTCTGCACGAACCCTTTGGCGAGGCCTGGTATCAGGGTGAAGATCCGCTGTGGCACAGGTTTAAACCGGGCGATGTGACGACGCCGGGCCTGACACTGGACACAGTCTGGGCCGACATTCAGGCCCGCGCGCAGAAAGGGCCGGTCTTCATCAAGGACTTCCCGCATTACATCAATCACATGTGGGACGCCGAGTTTCTGTCGCATTTCAACCACGCCTTCCTGATCCGCGATCCGGCAAAGACTGTCACCTCGATGTACAAGCAATGGCCCGACTTTGCCGAAGGTGAGGTCGGCTTTCCGGAACAGCGCGCCCTATTCGATCTGTTGACCGCACTGAATGGCACGCCCCCGCCGGTAATCGACAGCGATGACCTGCTGGAAAACCCTCATGTCATAACTGAACGGTTCTGCGACGCTGTCGGCATCCCGTTTCTGAAAGAGGCGCTGAGTTGGGAGGCCGGCGGCGATCCATCCGCCCACTCCTGGTGGGATGGCGGGTCGTTCCACGCCAACCTGGCCAATTCGACGGGGTTGGCTCCGCAGCCCCGCAAACATATCTCGATCACGGACGCGCCGGATCGGGTCAAACAGGTGTACCGCCGGATGAAACCCCACTACGACCACCTGTACAAAAATCGGCTGACGGGCTGATACACCGGAGAGAAAACATGGCAGACATTTTTGACGAAGACCTGTTCCTGAAAGGTCTTGAGCAGCGCAAGAACACGCTGGGCGCGGAATATGTGGAAAAGAACCTGGCGGCGGCAGATGACTTCACCCGCCCATTCCAAGAGGCGATGACCGCCTGGTGTTGGGGGTTTGGCTGGGGCGATGACGTGATCGACGCCAAAACGCGATCGATGATGAACCTGTCCATGATCGGGGCTCTGGGGAAAATGCATGAATGGGAAATTCACTGCAAAGGCGCGATCAACAACGGTGTTACACCCGAAGAAATCCGGGCCATCATCCACGTCGTCGGAATTTATTGCGGCGTTCCCCAAGCATTGGAGTGTTTCCGAGTCGCCCGCAAGGTTCTGGGACATACCTGAACCCGCAGAGCAACCAGTTCGGTTCAAACTTCTTTAAACAGAAATGCGGCCTCTACAGGGCCGCTTTCATCTTTTGTGTCGCTCCGGATTCACTCGAGCGACACCCAAAGCACCTTCGCATCTTCTTCGCTGGTCGAGATACAGCCGTGCCCCATGCCGCTGTCATAATAGAGAGAGTCACCCGCCTTCATCGGCAAGGGCCGGTAATGCTCTGACACGAAAATCAGTTCGCCGCTGATCACATACATGAACTCTTCGCCTGTATGTCGGATCCATGTCTCGAATTCGGACAGGTCGCGGGCTTTGATCGTCGCGATATAGGGCAGCATCCGTTTGCTGGTCAGTTCCGAACACAGCAATTCGTGCATATAGGTCGGCGTGTTTTTGATCTCACCCTCACCTTTGGGGGTAAAATCGCGTCGGCCTGAAATCCCGGATTGACCGGACTGCAGGAACAACTGCGGCGTACTCATATCCAGTGCCTGTGTCAGACGACGGACGATATCGAAGCTGGGCCGCGTCTGGTTGTTCTCGATCTTCGAAAGGGTGGACCGCCCGATTCCTGCAGCGCGCCCAGCTTCCTCCAAAGTCCAGCCTTTTGCACGGCGCGCATCGCGGATGGAACGGCCCAGAGCAGCGCCTTCGTCTTGTTCTTCCAGTCCGGAAACATCGCCTCGGGTTTCGTCTCCCATATAAATCTCCCTGTTTTATCAGAGGTTACAGATTTCCCCAGGCACAAACAACTTCACAAATGTGAGAAATATGTTGCTTCAACTGTACGATTTCCACTATAGGAAACAAAATTTCGTACTGAGGATTCGGTGCTGGAGGAGGAAATCATGTTCAAAACGTCGCTTACCGAAGCTGATCCGGTTATCGCAGCGTCAATTGCGCGCGAAGGCAAACGCCAGGCCGAACAGATCGAATTGATTGCGTCCGAAAACATCGTGTCGCAGGCTGTGATCGACGCGCAGGGCTCTGTCCTGACCAACAAATACGCCGAAGGTTATCCCGGTCGCCGCTACTATGGTGGCTGCGAATACGTGGATGAGGTCGAGTCCGAAGCCATTGATCGTTTGAAAAAACTGTTTGGTTGCGAATACGCAAACGTTCAGCCGCATTCCGGCGCGCAGGCCAACGGAGCGGTCAAGCTGGCGCTGCTCAGCCCCGGTGATACGATCCTGGGCATGTCGCTGGATGCAGGCGGCCACCTGACCCACGGTGCCAAACCCGCTCAATCCGGCAAATGGTTCCGCCCGGTCCAGTACGGGCTGACCGACGCCGGGCTGATCGACTACGATCAGGTTGAAGCGCTGGCAAAGGCCGAAAAGCCGCAATTGATCATCGCCGGCGCGTCGGCCTATTCACAAAAAATCGACTTTGCCCGTTTCCGCGCTATCGCAGACGAAGTTGGCGCATGGCTGCTGGCCGACATGGCCCATATCGCCGGTCTGGTCGCAACTGGCCTGCACCCCTCGCCTGTCGGCCACGCGCATGTGGTCACGTCTACCACGCACAAGACACTGCGCGGTCCGCGTGGTGGGATCATCCTGACCAATGACGAGGCGCTGGCGAAAAAGATCAACTCCGCTGTGTTCCCCGGTCTTCAGGGTGGCCCGCTGATGCACGTGATCGCCGGCAAGGCCGTTGCATTTGGTGAGGCGCTGAAGCCGGAATTCAAAGACTACATGCAGCGAGTCGTGGACAGCGCATCCGCTCTGGCGAACGTAATGATGGCTCGCGGTTGTGACATCGTCTCTGGTGGCACTGAAAACCACCTGATGCTGGTCGACCTGCGCCCGCTGGGCGTGACCGGCAAAGACGCCGAGGCCGCGCTGGAGCGTGCCGGGTTCACCTGCAACAAGAACAGCGTACCGGGCGATCCGGAAAAGCCAACCGTGACGAGCGGTGTCAGGCTGGGAACGGCTGCGGGCTGTAGCCGCGGGTTCGGACCGGAAGAGTTTAAGCAGATCGGTCACCTGATCGGCGATGTGCTGGACGCTCTGGCCCAGTCGCCTGAAGGCGACCCGACTGTCGAAGCTGAAACTCGTGAAAAAGTCCGCGCGCTCTGCGCCAGCCATCCGATCTACTGAAAGAACACCCATGAGCATCTATGACCTCATCGTCATCGGCGGCGGCCCCGGCGGATACGTCGCTGCAATCCGCGCGGCCCAACTGGGCATGAAAGTGGCCTGCGTCGAAGGACGCGGCGCGCTTGGCGGAACCTGTCTGAATGTGGGGTGCATACCCTCCAAAGCGTTGCTGACCTCCTCGGCCAAATATGCCGAGCTTGCACACCTCTCCTCCCATGGCATTGCCGTCGAGGGGGCCAGCATCGACGTGAGCTCGATGATGGGGCGCAAGGACAAGATCGTTGGCGATCTGACCAAGGGAATTGCCTTCTTGTTCAAGAAGAACGGTGTCGATCTGATCGAAGGCTGGGCCAGCATCCCTGCGAATGGGCAGGTCAAGGTCGGTGACGAAGTCTACGAGGCAAAGAACATCCTGATCGCGACCGGTTCCGAACCCACGCCGCTGAACGGAATCGAAATTGACGAACAGGACATCCTCAGCTCGACCGGCGCAATCGCGCTGGACATGGTACCTGAGCATCTGGTCGTCGTTGGTGCTGGGGTTATTGGGCTTGAGCTTGGGCAGGTGTGGTCTCGGCTGGGTGCCAAGGTCACGGTCGTTGAATATCTCGACCGTGTTCTGCCCGGAATCGATGGCGAGATCGCCAAACTCGCACAGCGTGCCCTATCCAAGCGTGGGCTGAAGTTCCAACTGGGCCGAGCATTGAAATCGGTAACCAATACCGACGCAGGCTTGACGCTCACACTGGATCGGGTCGGCAAAGACAAGGAAGAGGTGATCGAGGCCGACAAGGTCCTGATCGCCGTCGGCCGCCGGCCCGTGACGCGCGGGCTGGGGCTGGAAGATCTGGGGATAACCCTGGACCCGCGCGGATTTATCCAGGTGGACGACACGTTCTGCACATCCGTTCCCGGCGTCTATGCGATTGGCGATTGCGTGCCCGGCCCGATGCTGGCGCACAAAGCCGAAGAAGACGGCGTCGCCTGTGTCGAAATGCTGGCAGGTGGCGCGGGGCACGTCGATTACAACACCGTACCGGGCGTTGTTTATACCGACCCTGAGGTCGCCTCGGTCGGCCAAACGGAAGAGACTCTGAAAGAGGCCGGAACCGAGTATACTGTTGGCAAATTTGCATTTATGGCCAACTCGCGCGCGCGTTCGACCGGTGAAACCGACGGCGCAGTCAAAGTGCTGGCGGGAACAGATGGCCAGATTTTGGGGGCACATATTTGTGGTGCCCATGGCGGTGATCTGATTGCGGAACTGGTTCTGGCCATGACCAAAGGCGCAACTGTCGCCGAGGTCGCCGCAACTTGTCATGCGCACCCGGCGATGGGCGAGGCGGTCAAAGAAGCCTGCCTCGATGCCATGGGCCGCGCAATCCACGCCTAAGTGAGGACAGTCAGATGACGATCCAGCTTCGACCACGTCACCCGGAAAAGGCCAAAAAGGCCGACAGTGTCATCCCACGCAAACCGAAATGGATCAGAAAGAAAAAGGTCGAAGGGTCCGAGTATTACGAAACCCGCCGCCTGATGCGCGACCACAATCTGGCGACGGTCTGCGAAGAGGCTGCATGTCCGAACATCGGTGAATGCTGGTCCAAGCGCCACGCAACCATGATGATCATGGGCGAGGTCTGCACACGGGGCTGTTCCTTCTGCAACGTGGCGACGGGCCGTCCGGACGAGTTGGACGTTTTCGAACCGGGCCGTGTCGCTGCAGCGGTGAAAAAGCTGGGCCTGCGCCATGTGGTCATCACTTCGGTCGACCGCGATGATCTGGCCGATGGCGGGGCGGAACATATCGCCCAGACGATCCGCGCTGTGCGACATCAGAACCCCGGCACCACGGTCGAGGTTCTGACCCCCGATTTCCTGGGCAAAGGTAATGCTGCGGATGTGGTTTTCGATGCCGCTCCGGACGTGTTCAATCACAATCTGGAAACCGTGCCGCATCTCTACCCAACGGTTCGGCCCGGCGCGCGGTATTACACGTCCCTGCGGCTGCTGGACGACGCAAAACGCGCCAACCCCGAGATTTTCACTAAGTCCGGCCTGATGGTTGGTTTGGGCGAAAGCCTGAGCGACGTCCGTCAGGTGATGGACGACCTGCGTGCGGCACAGGTCGATTTCCTGACTGTCGGCCAATACCTGCAGCCAACCCCGAAACATCACCCGATCGATCGTTTCTGGACACCGGAGGAGTTCGCCCAACTGGAGCAAATCGCACGTTCCAAGGGCTTTTTGCACGTGTCGGCCACGCCGCTGACCCGTTCCTCGTTCCACGCGGACGAAGACTTTGCCGCCCTCAAGCAGGCCCGCCAGCGGGCTCTCGCGACCGGGGCATAACCTAACGCAAATGGGAGGGATACCATGGAAGCGTTAAATTCAATCGTAGGGGCCATAAATGGCGTCGTATGGGGGCCGCTGATGCTGGTTCTCATTCTTGGCGTCGGCTTCTTCCTGCAGGTCGGCCTGAAATTCATGCCGATCCTGCGCATTGGCACAGGTTTCAGCCTGTTGTTCAAAGGCCGCGAAGGTCAGGGCGAAGGGCAGATCAGCCCGTTCAACGCGCTGATGACTTCGCTGTCGGCGACCATCGGTACGGGTAACATCGCCGGTGTGGCCACTGCTGTCTTCCTGGGCGGTCCGGGCGCCTTGTTCTGGATGTGGATGACCGCCCTGGTGGGCATGGCCACCAAATATGCCGAAGCCGTCTGCGCGGTGAAATACCGTGAAAAGGACGAGTTGGGCAACTTCGTCGGCGGCCCGATGTATTACATCAAGAACGGCCTCGGCGCGAAATGGGCATGGCTGGGCGTTGCATTTGCCCTGTTTGGCGCAATCGCGGCCTTCGGCATCGGCAACGGCGTACAGGCCAACGGTGTTGCTCAGGTTCTGGAATCGAACTTCGGCGTGAACACCTCGATCACCGGCGTTATTCTGATGGTTCTGACTGCAGCCGTTATTCTGGGTGGCATCACCCGCATCGGTGCGGTTGCCGGTAAACTGGTTCCGGCCATGGCGATCGCATACATTGTCGCTGGTCTTCTGGTTCTGATCATCAACATCGGCGAGATTGGCAATGCCCTGTCGCTGGTCTTCACCTATGCCTTCACCCCGTCCGCCGCCGAAGGTGGTTTCGCGGGCGCAGCCGTCTGGGCCGCAATCCGCTTTGGTGTGGCGCGTGGCGTCTTCTCGAACGAAGCCGGTCTGGGTTCAGCTCCGATCGCACATGCGGCAGCCGAGACCAAAGGTCCGGTCAACCAGGGCCTTATCGCGATGCTGGGTACGTTCATCGACACCATCATCGTCTGCTCGATCACCGGTCTGGCGATCATCTCTTCGGGCGCGTGGACATCAGGTGAATCGGGCGCGGCACTGACCTCGCTGGCCTTTGCAAACTCACTGCCGGGCGGCGGTCACCTGATCGCAATCGCGCTGTCGATCTTTGCCTTCACCACCATCCTGGGCTGGTCGTTCTACGGCGAGAAATGTGTGGAGTTCCTGCTGGGCGTCAAATCCCTGCTCCCCTACCGCGTGCTGTGGATCGTTGCGATCTACTTCGGCGCAACCGCGGATCTGGGCTTCATCTGGCTACTGGCGGATACGCTGAACGCCATGATGGCCATCCCGAACCTGATCGCTCTGGCCCTGCTGAGCCCGATCGTCTTCAAACTGACGAAAGAGTTCTTCGCCTCGGGCGGCAAGTCCGAAGAGCCGGGCGGCTCACCTGCCGAATAATCCGGCCTTTAGAAAAAACGGGGGGCCAACCCGGTCCCCCGCCTTTGAAACAGAATTCCATATCTCGAGGAGAGACGTGATGGCCACGAAAATCCTGCTGCCAATTGACCACACCGACGAACGCTCGTGGAAACTGGCCCTGCCGACCGCATTGGAACAGGCAAAATTCTACGGTGCTGAACTGCATGCGGTCGCCGTCATCCCCGAGATCATCCAGCTGCCGAACCTGCCCGCCAACTATGGCGCAGGCGCGAAAGACCACGTGCGCAATGCGGTTCAGGCCATTCTGGATCACGGCAATGCCTCTGACGTTGCAATTCACGTCGAAGAAGGCAGCGTTTATCGCGAAATCCTGAAGCTGGCCTATAAGGACGGCTTTGATCTGATCGTCATGGCGTCGACCAAAGGCGATTTCCCGAACTACGAGATTGGCCCGAACCTCGCCCGTGTCGTGCGTAACGCGCATTGCACCGTCATGGTTGTTCGTGACCAGTCCCGCTGATTGAAAGGTTGAGAAAATGACCGCATTGAAACGCACGCCCCTTTACGACTTACACGTTGAGTTGGGAGGTAAGTTGGTTGATTTTGCTGGGTGGGAGATGCCTGTTCAGTAT